>JBDTPD010000592.1:0-3133 GCA_039932855.1 Chitinophagaceae bacterium
ACCCCGGTCGCTCGGACGGTGCAGCGAAGGAAATTGGCGGCGAGCGGCAGTGACATCGAACGACATGATTTTCTCCTATTCGGACGCGAGCCAGACGATGCCGTGACCGGGCATCACCAGCGACAAATTGGTCAATACGGGTTCTTTTTTTGTTACTGTCTGTGCTGCCAGAAAGTTACCAGTATTTTTATATTGGGCGTAACGTTTGTTGTAAATAGCGGCTCTGCCGGCATCAGGCAAATAAGTCGCATCGAAACCATGACCCATTGCTTTCATCGCTTCTTCTACGTTTGGAAATAAACCAGCGGCAGTAGCAGCAAACATTGCTGCACCCAATGCACAGGTTTGTTCTGAACGATGAATACGGATCGGCATATTCATCACATCTGCCATCATCTGCATAATGAAGGGAGATTTTTTTGCTACACCACCTAAACCAATCAATCCTTTCACTGGTACTTTTTCATCTTTGAATCTTTCTACAATAGCTCTTGCGCCGAAGCAGGTTGCTTCAACAACTGCGCGGAATAATTGCGGTGCCTCACTACCAAGATTCAAACCGGTAAAAGCACCTTTTAATAACTGGTTAGCATCAGGTGTGCGTCGTCCGTTGAACCAATCAATTGCATATTCAGATTGATCAGCCGGATCAAGACGCTGTGCCTGTTCCGTTAACTCAGGAATAATTTTATCAATGGCTTCTTCAATCGTTTTCTTATCAACCGATGCTGAGAGAATATTTTGCAATGGCCATGCGATCAGGTTTCTGAACCAGGCATACGCATCACCGAAAGCAGATTGTCCTGCTTCAAGTCCCATCATACCGGGAATAACAGAACCGGGAACCTGTCCGCAAATACCTCTTACCAGTTTTCCTTTTAATTCATCCATTGGCGCTACCAGCATATCGCAGGTAGAAGTGCCCATCACTTTACTCAAATGATAAGGTTCGATCTGACCACCTACTGCACCCATGTGTGCATCGAAAGCACCAACGCCAACGATGACATTGGTAGAAAGACCAAGTTTATCGGCCCACTCTTTACTTAAATTACCAGCAGACTGATCAGATGTATAAGTATCGGTAAAAAGACGGGAAGTAAAACCTTTCAGTAAGGGATCCCATGAACTGAAGAAATCATCTGGAGGTAATCCGCCAAACTCTTCTGCCCATAATGCTTTATGTCCGGCTGCACAACGGCTTCTTTTCATTTGGGAAATATGATTGCCTCCTGTTAGTAAGAAAGGGATCCAATCGCAATGCTCCACAAAAGAATAAACATGCGGACGAATTTCTTCATCCACCCGTAGTACGCGAAGTAATTTTGCCCAGAACCATTCAGAAGAATAAATTCCTCCGGTAAAATCTAAATAGTTGACAGGAAATTTTTGTGCATGCTCATTGATCTCTGCAGCTTCCTGTACAGACGTATGATCTTTCCATAACACAAACATGGCATTGGGATTAGTTTCAAATCCTTTCACCAATGCAAGTGGTTCACCTTTTTCATTCACTGCTACCGGTGATGAACCAGTGGTATCGATAGAAATAGCTTTTATGTTTGCGGCAACATCTTTACCAGCGGTCGCTATACATTCTTTGATAGTAAAAGCGAGACCTTCTACATAATCGAGCGGATGTTGACGAAATTGATTTTTTGCCGGCTGGCAATACAAGCCATCTTTCCAGCGGGGGTATTGAAAAACAGAAGAGGCGATGACCATTCCATTTGATGCATCTACCAGGATGGAACGAACTGAATCGGTTCCGTAATCAACCCCTATCACAAAGGATTTCTGAGTCATGGTCAAGCAGGTGTTATTATTTAGTGTCAAAATAACACTTATTTTTTCAAATGAAAAAAATTGTCTGAACCACGATTTATGGGATTTATGGGATGAGTAGGAAAGCGGACTGCAGTATACAAGTAAGTAACAACACAGTGCGCTATCCTACTCATCCCAAAAATCCTATAAATCCCAGTTCAGACAACATTATCCGGATTAGGTATAAAATTCAAAAACGCATTGATCGCCGAATTGTATTTCCTCTTATTCAGTTTGTAATAGAAAGCGCCCTTTTTGGAATTGGTTTTCTCTTTATCTGTTTGCTTTAGTAAGAGATTAGTGGACATGACCTTGCGACTGAAATTACGCTTGTCAAGTTCTGTATCATAAACGCCTTCGTAAAGGCTATGAAGCTGGGGAATGGTGAATTTTTCCGGAAGTAATTCGAACAGGATAGGGTGGAAGGCAGCCTTGTAACGCAATTTCTTTTTCGCCATGTCTACCATCAGGTTGTGATCAAAGATAAGTGGTGGTATTTTTTTGAGCGGGAACCATTCAGCATGGTAATCATCGCTCAACTGCTTTTCATATTTATGAATATCGATCAGGGCAAAATAAGCAATGGAAATCGTACGATCTACCGGATCGCGGTCAGGTTTGCCAAATGCATACAACTGTTCGAGGTAAACACCATGCAGACCAGTAAGATCCTTGAGAATGCGCGAGGCAGCTACTTCAAAATTTTCTTTTGGTTGTACAAAGCCACCCATCAGGCTCCAGCTTCCTTTCCTTGGTTCGAAAGAGCGCTGAATCAATAACAATTTAAGATCCTGTCCATCGAATCCAAAGATGATACAATCAATGGCGGCAAGTACTTTTGGCTGTGCAGTATATTCTTTCATATAGAAACAGGTAAAAATTCAAAAGCAAAAATTCAAAAAAGCAATCTCTGTTTTAGCGTGGTCGCAAACTTCAGAAGGGCAAGGAGACGATGCGAATATAAAACAAGACCCTATGAATATAATACTCTTTGTGTCTTTGCGAAAACTTTGCGACTTTGCCTGAAATAAGCTCAAGACTATTTTTTGTAAATATAAATAGTCTGTTCTCAGCTATGAATTGTTTTTGACAATTATAAATGTTCGTTTGACAATTATTAGAAATAATTCCCTAATTTGGTCACCATAACTTTTGCAACAATATGAAAAAAATAATTTTGCAGGCAATGCTTGCTACGCTTCCTTTCCTCTACGCATGTAACAATGAAAGTGAAACACCGGCTGATGGTAAGAGTGCCGATTCAACAAAGCCAACTTCCCGTAGCGCTGGTTTTGAAACATCATTG
>JBDTPD010000593.1:0-3132 GCA_039932855.1 Chitinophagaceae bacterium
CGGCCTTTGGCACGGAGCGGGCTGGACCTTCATCATCTGGGGACTGCTGCACGCGCTTGCAACATCCTATGAATTCATAACCAGGAAGTTCAGAAAAAAGATGTCGAAGAAAATTCCTTCAATAATATATAATCCATTGAGTGTGATCCTGACATTTGCATTCATGCTCTTTGCCTGGGTATTCTTCCGCGCAAACAGGGTGCACGATGCATTTACCATACTGCGCAATTCAACAAAGAATTTCGGATCTACCTTAAGTGCACTTAGCGACCAGTTTTATTATTATCTCCTCATCATCGTATTCCTGCTGATTGAATACGTCTGGAGAACGAAGGATGACATCATGGTTCGTTTATCGCAGAATACTATTATGCGCAAATCCGTGCGTATTTCTTATTATTCGTTATTATTCTGGCTGATCGTGGTGTGGGGAGTATTTGGCAAAAAAAGTTTTATCTATTTTCAATTTTAGAGCGTCATGAAGTTTGTGAAAGCCATTTTATATATTATTGGTTTTTTTCTGATTGGAGAACTACTGGTCAGGCTTGATCAGGGAGTAAATCCATTTTCAAAAGACAGTCAGGTAATGATCGCAATGCAAATTGAGGAAAGTTCCGAATGGAAAATGGTAAAGGCAAATAATGTACCGATAGACGATAGTACTTATCGTATCATGATATTGGGAGATTCCTACATTCACGGCGCAGCCATTAGCGATAAAAGTAAATTCGCCACTATTCTAAGGGAAAACCTGCTAAAGAAATACAGTGGAAAATACAAAAGAGTTTTCGTTCTCGATCTATCCCGTCCTGCAAACAATACCCTTGATAATTATAACAGTTACAAACAATTTACACCAGTATATCAGCCGCAATTAATAGTGCTTGCATACAATTTAAACGACGTGGCGAATAACCTCGATGAACAAGACACTACAGGCCTTAAAACTGGTGAACTTCCAGTGAAACAGGCTGCAAAGCCAGGATTCGTAAAAAAATTATACAACATTTTATATACCTCGCATGTGGTACAGTTTTGCATGCATAATCTCAATGACTATCTGAAAAGTATGGGAATAATTTTTCCAAACAGCGTATTCGACCAGGAACTGAAATCATACACTCAGAATAAACCAAACTGGATAAGGTCAAAAGAAATCCTTGATAATTTAGTGAAGGAAACATCGGCAAAAGATCAGAAGATAATGGTAATAAGAATGCCTGAATTTGATCTTTTAGATTACAAAAATATTTTCGAAAAAACGAACAGCATTACCAAAGACTATTTTACAAGTCATAAAAATATCGATTTCATAGACCCTGAATTGTATTACAGTAATTACAAGTCGAAGGAATTAAGGCTAAATAAATACGATGGCCACCCCAATGAAAAAGCACATGCGATACTCGCAAACGGAGTGATCAGTTTTATCGATAGCAATTACCTGAAGAATTAATTATTTCGCCGCCTTCAATTCTGGCAGGGCAATCAATGCTGCCTTACTCCAATCAGTTTTCTTTACCATCGGTTACTTTAAGGAATTCTTCTTCATTTTCTTCTTTACCACGTCGGCGGGATATTTCAGCGCGAGCCTCCTTATTTCATAACTGAATTCTTCAAAAGTTTCCTTCCAAAGTTTTGCTTCTTCAGGTGTGTAGTCATAAAAACCATGCGCATTCAGCACGCCCTTGCCACCTGCTTTCACTACATCATCGATCAGTTTGGGCACAGCAGTATTATTACTGAGCGTTGGCAAAAGATCTTTCATTACGGTATGATAGGCTGGCACTCCCGTGAGATCCATCCAACGGAAAACGCCTACAAGCGTCATCCAGTAACCTGGGTTATTCCTGCATGCACGGTCAACATCCTCAATGGTGGCATATCCATTTTCCACTAACGAAAATGCTTCCCTGTACATCGCATACATTAACCTGTTAGTAATAAAGCCGCGAATATCTTTACGAACCAGCGTTGGTTCTTTGCTCCACAGGTGCGACAAAGTATATAGATATTCTGCCTTATCAATGTCGGTCATATCGCCGCAGATGATCTCGAGAAAACGCGTGGTGTGCGACGGTTCGGCCCAGTGAAGGCCCAAAAACCGCGATGGATATTTGGTTTCCTTTTGCAACAAACTGATCGGTATGGCAGACGTATTACTGGTGACGATGGCCTCATTGGAAACGACGGCTTCTATTTTGGCATACACGTTTCTTTTAATCTCAATACTCTCAAGCGTGCATTCGATCACCAAAGCACAATTTTGCAATGCGCCATAGTCTTCTGTAATGGTAAGTGTAGAGAAATAAAATTCCGGTTGCCGGGTAACGAGCGCTTCTTTTAAAGACTTCTCCAGGTGTTCCTGTATTCTTGGTTTTGCGGTTGTCATGTCTCCGGGAATGGGTGCTATTGCAACTACCGGGTGGCCAGCCATCAACATACACGTAGCGATGCTGCATCCCATCAAACCAAGGCCCACTATGCCTACTGGTAACTCTGCCGGATTGATATCTTCTTTATTCATTGAATTATTATTTAATTTTCCATAATGAAACACTTCATTACCAATACAAAGCAACAGTATTAAGATAAATATTAAAAATTGTATGCAAAGATTTAAGGATCAGGTAGCAGTTGTAACGGGCGGCGCAAGAGGGATTGGAGAGGGGACAGCAAAAAGATTACTGTCTGAAGGGGCGCGCGTTGTTCTCTTCGATTTGTCACAGGAAGAACTCGATAACGCCGTGAAGAATTTTAAACAGGAGAAACTGCAGGTAGATTCAAAATGCCTCGACATTTCAAATGAATCACAGGTGAAATCGGCTATTGACTGGGTGGTAAAAGAGTATGGCCGGATCGATATCATGATCAATAGCGCAGGCATCGTTGGGCCAACTGCCACAAAGATCACCGACTATTCCTTCGATGCTTTTCAGAAAGTGATCAATGTAAACCTGAACGGATCGTTTCTGATGACTAAATATGTTATGCCCCATATGCTGAAACAAGGCTATGGAAGGATCTTGTTGGTCGCTTCGATCGGTGGTAAAGAAGGAAATCCGGGCATGGCGGGGTATGCCGCGAGCAAATCGGCCGTTATAGGGCTTGTAAAAGGAATTGGAAAAGAAT
>JBDTPD010000594.1:0-3119 GCA_039932855.1 Chitinophagaceae bacterium
TCGTTTCTTCTGTTACATCATGTGTTACTATATCCCGGTTTATCCATATCACGGTATCTCCCTTTCGTACCACAAGTTCCGCAGGTTGAAATTTCATTTCTTTGATTTCAACCGTGTAGCTCTTGTTTGTGGTTTTTCCGGGATTGGACGATTCTAGAGTTGGTCTCTCTGGAGCAGATGTACAACTACCTAGCAGAAAAACGAAACATAGCAAGTAAATGCTATTCCCTACTATACTCAATTGGTGGGCCATTATTTAGAGATTTTAGCTTGCACCATGATTGCATGTTCAAGGTGCGTTTTCAAAGCAGGGACAACATTCTGAAGCAAGTCCTTGACTTCTTTATTTTCAGTCTCAGGAATCAAAAGGTTTTCGACGGCAGCAATCACGGCTTTATGATAGGTTACTTCATTATCGATGTATGCTTTATTAAAAGCATCGCCTGATTTAGAAAGTAACATTTTCTTTGTTTTTTTTGCATCGGCCAGCAGTTTTTGGCTTACGGCATTGTCCTTTGGAGTGACTTTTAATTTTGTAACGAGTGCTACCGCTTGTGCAATCACAGCCTTATGATCACTGATCATTGTTTGCGCAAACTTCAGTATGTCTTCATTCTTTGATCTTTGTTTTGCAATTTCGGCATAATCAATGTCTATCTGGTTGGCTGTTACGGCTACAGAGGCTACTTCAGCATCAGAAAGTTTGGTGCTTTCCTGTGAAAATACAGGAGTTGAAAACAAACCGAAACATAGAACAATGCCTGTGATGGCCGCTTTAAATTTAGTATTGACTTTCATGATCATTTATTTTATTTTGTGAATTGATTCAAGATAATTAGCGTTGTCAAAGTTCAAGGGCTACAATAACAGCCGGGATCTATATCATTTTAATCTTTCTATAATTCCATCCAGCGCTATTGCTTTTGGAAATAAAATATTATTTTCCAGGTTAATATGCAAGACCAGGTCGTTTTCAAATTCTTTCATTTTCATAAACAGATATTTATACGAATTACAGGCATCTTCAGGCAAATTATAATCATTGGTAAGCTTATGAAATAGTTTTAGATCTTCTTCCGCTGCCAGATGTTCTTTCTGCAATGCAAAAACGGCTTCTCTGATTAAACCAAAAGTTGTATATGTGGTTATCCCTTTGTAATCTTTCTTTTTAAATAATATGTTGATATTTGGAAATAATATTTGCTCTTCTTTTGCCATATGATTTAGTAAATCATGGAAAAATAAAAAACTAACTTCCGTGAGTTTTAATAATTCTGGATGCTTTTCACTATGCCGATTCGCCACTTCCTGGATCAGTTCATAGATAATAGCTGCATTTTTCTTCGCATAACTGTGATGGGTAGTAATGATATAATCTGTGAGATTATCAAGATCCCATTTATCAAGATCTGGTGAAGACGTCGTCTTCATTTCTTTGGTAAGTAACGGTTCAGTTTTTTGATAATTTGTAGCGATAAACATGACCGGTATTTTGGATAATTTTTGTGTGCTCATGATAAACATTTTAATTACTGATAATAAAATATTCAAGCGATAAGTAGTAAACCACTTCTCAGAGGAGTGTTTGATTGTAAGCAAACTTTTATAGTAATGCATACTATTGAATGCCATTTTGATGGCTATTCCTTTTCCTTAAGTGTATTTAAAAACTTAGAGAAAGTCAACCCAAGCTATGCAGAGATTAAGCTTGGGCAAGCGTATTAAAGTCCTTGAAGTTGGAGAAATAATAAAGCTTAAGGCAAAAAGGAAGAAACTCAGTGAAGGAGCAGGTATATGAATCCGTTGTGTCAAGCAAAATCTGCTTTTGGGAGAAACACAACGTCTTATTTTGTAAAAAACCTGTCATGACTTCAAATTTATAACTAAACTTTCGAAAACTCTGCCAACTAAACCTTAATTGTCGTTGATATGATATTTAAGATTTTCTCCATCTCATTGGATCAATCTTCAATACTAATAGACATTGTCAAAGATCTCAGTAACTGCATTTTTTAAATCGCCATCTATTTGAATCTGGCAGGACAATCTTGTTGCCTGGTCCCGCATTCCCATTTTCGAAAGTGTGGCTTGTTCATTTTTATATAAATCAGCAGGACTGCCTGCGGCTCCAGATATATTTACCAGGCAGGTACCACACCTGCCCATCCCCCCGCATTGACCAAAATCTTCTGGGTATACCTTATCTTTTAATAGGGCCATCAGGTTTCTATATTCGGACTCATAGGTTCGCAAATAATATTCCTGTCCCTGGCAATGCCCTGTAAATTCGATAGTGTAAGCTTTTGAAAGCATGTTCGTTTTCAATTAATTTTACTCGTTGATTACCGGTAAGTTTTGATTTTAGGTCAACTTACCCGAACCCATTAGTTATATTAAATTTTTAAAACCCTGATTTCTATAATATTCAATCTTATTTTCAAACATTTCTGCCATTTTTACCGCACGCCACTTTGCCTCTATTGCTTTTTCTCCTTGAAATGATTCATCTATTGTCTGATGGAAAAGCTCCAACCACCTCATAAAATGAGAATGATCAACAGGAAGTTGAGCGTGAGGCGGGAATGGGCTACCATGGTAATCATTTTCAGCCAGCAATACAGTCGTCCAAAATGAATACATTTTCTCCAGGTGTTGTGGCCAGCGATCCCCGATGCGCTCATTAAAAATAGGCGCAAGCAAATCATCTCTTCTTACATTGGCATAAAAGGCATCGACGAGCTGTTTTATATCCTCTTTATTTATTATGTCTTTTGTTTGCTCCATAGCATTTATTGTTTCATATTGAGATAAGCAATTAGATAGTAGGTTACCCACCCGCCGATTCCAATAATCAGAATCCATACCCATGCAGGGATACTTTGTGGCGTTTCGCTCCCTTCAATTAAAAACTTTTTCTGATCACCTTTCCCATAAGCGTTTATCATAATTGGTAAGATTCCATCCACAATTGCATTTTCTTTTATTCCTTCAATAGAAATGGCAGGTCCGTTTCTTACCTCGAATGGAATCAGACGAATCCCTTCTTTGCCTGTCGGATCTTTACTGATAATTTTCAGAGTATGACTCCCATCAACCAGTTTCCCGGTGTCCAAATCAAA
>JBDTPD010000595.1:0-3101 GCA_039932855.1 Chitinophagaceae bacterium
AGAAGGTATAGGGGAAGACATAGATAATCTGAACCGGGATTTGGGTGGATTAAAAGGATTTTTAGGATTGAAACCTTCAAATAAAGAAGCCTCATTTAATTAATAATGAGGCTTCTCTATTTGCCAAAAATCCTTTTAATCCACCCAAATCCTGGTTCAGATTATTTTACATACCCCAGAATCTTCAACATACTCTGCGCTGTCTGCTCCTTTGCATATAACCAATCTACGAGTTTGCCATTTTTATCATACCCGACAATTACGTGCTTGGGAGAAGGAATAAGACAGTGTTTGATGCCTCCATATCCGCTGATCTGATCCTGGTAAGCACCTGTATGAAAGAATCCGAGATAAAGTGGTTCGTCATTATTGACCTTTGGAAGAAACACTTCATTGATGTGTTCTTCCGAATCATAATAATCATGACTATCGCAAGTAATGCCTCCAAGCACCACGCGTTGATATTCACTATCCCATTTATTGATTGGTAATAATAAGAAGCGTTCGCCAATGCCCCATGTATCCGGTAATGTAGTAATGAAAGAAGAATCGATCATATACCAGGTCTCACGATCATTCTGGATCTTTTCTCCGATAACACTATAGATGTGGGCCATGCTCTCTCCTACTGTAAAACTGCCAAACTCCGTGAAAATATTTGGCATCGGCACTTTTGCTTTTTTACAGGCGACCTTAATATTTCGTACGATCTCATCGATCATGAATTGATAATCGTAGTTGAAACCAAGTGAATGTTTGATGGGAAAACCACCACCAATATTGATTGAATCCAGTTCAGGACAGATTTTCTTTAACTGGCAATACAGGTTAATGATCTTATTCAATTCACTCCAGTAGTACACATCATCTTTAATTCCTTTGTTCAGGAAAATGTGGAGCATCTTCAACTGGAACTTGCTTTCATATCCTTCGATCCTGTCCACATAGAATTCAAGAATGTCTTTTGCGCGGATTCCAAGACGGGAAGTATAAAATGGAAATGTCGGTTCTTCTTCAGCTGCTACGCGGATACCTAATTTGAATGGAGCCTTTACTGATTTGGCGTATTCTTTTAATTCATCTTTATTATCAAGAATAGGAATCACATTGCTGAAACCGGTATTGATCAGGTTCGCAATGCGGCGTGTATACCCTTTTTGTTTGAACCCGTTACAAATGATATGGATGTCTTTACTGATCTTTTTCTTTTCATACAACTTCTTGATGATCTCAATATCGTATGCATAAGAAGTCTCGAGATGTATTTCACTTTTCAGTGCTTCTTCCACAATGAAACTAAAGTGTGAACTTTTTGTACAATAGCAATAAAAATACTTCCCTTCATAACGGTGTTTTTTAAATGCATTGGCAAACATTGTTTTTGCCTTTTTGATCTGCATCCCGATTTTTGGCAGGTAAGTTAGTTTCAAAGGTGTGCCGTATTTGTCGATCAGTGCTTTGATGTCGACATTATTATACTGCAGGTAACCTTCTTCCACATTAAAACCTTCCTGGGGGAAATTAAACGTTTGCTTTACGAGTTCACTGTAAGTATTATTCATTGATCATTCAATGGGTTGATCCGTTTTTTTATACGGGTAATTTAAATGGTTGCCGGCGATTTCTCCGTTCGGGTACAAAAGTAAATGATTGAAAAGTTTTTGAAATAAAAAAACCGCCCCGGAAATCCGGGACGGCTGATTATATTGAGTGACTTCGTGGTCAGCATCATTTATTTTACTGAATCAACCAGGGTCTTGAAAGTTTCCGGGTGGTTCATCGCCAGGTCTGCCAGCACTTTGCGGTCAAGCGTGATGCCTTTTTTAGACAGCTTGTTGATGAATTCAGAATAAGTTATTCCTTCTGCACGAACAGCCGCGTTGATACGGGCGATCCACAGTTGACGGTATTCTCTTTTTTTCAGTTTACGACCTACAAACATGTAAGTCATACCTTTTTCTACAACGTTTTTGGCAACGGTAAGTACATTTTTACGTTTACCATAAAAACCTTTGGCCTGTTTTAATATTTTTTTCCGGCGGGCCTTTGACGCAACGGCATTTTTTGAACGTGGCATATCTTAAAAATTTAAAAGTAAAAATTAAAAAATTAGAGCTCAAGACTAACAGCTGAGCTTATTTAAGTCTCAGCAATCTCTTTACAAAACCGAGATTAGCTTTTGCAACAATTCCATCTTTACCAAGACTGCGTTTACGTTTCGTTGATTTTTTCGTCAGAATGTGACGTTTATAACTCTTCTGGTGAGTTATCTTTCCTGTGCCAGTCACTTTAAAGCGTTTTTTGGCACTGGAGTTTGTCTTTACTTTAGGCATTTTACCCAGTATTAATTTTTACACCTTTGAGGCGTTCCCCACAGGGGGATCCTTGTCGAACCTCTTCAGGAAATGCCGTTTGACTACAAGCGTAGTTTAACGGGCTGCAAAGATAATATACTCTGCCATCGTGGCAAAGTTCATTTCAAAATAAAATGAGGAGCCCTTTTCAGAACTCCTCATTTAAGAATATATGTTGATTGATCTTTCTTAATTCTTAGGATCCAGTGCTTTATCTATACGTGCAGCAATATCCTGTAAGTGATATTTCGTCATTGGATCAACCGTAGCCGCTGCGGCCGCCCGGGCTTCAGCTCTTAAAGACGTCAAATGTGCCCTGACCGCACTCATGATATCTGACTTCTCGGTATTTACTCCGGGGAAGCCACCCTGGAAAATAATTACCGTAGCTCCGCTGGAAAGACCAGATGGCGGACCAAGCAGATCATCCAGGATGCTTACATAAGATTTTTGAAGATTTCTGCGGTATACATCGATCTTCTGTCTGCCAGGCAACTCACTGAAGATTCCTTTTTTCAAATCGCCCAATAGATCAAGCATGGTGTATGCTTTAGCACCACCAAGTTCTGCTTCAGCATCGATCAGTTTGGAAAGATTGCTGGCTGATAAAATTGAATTCAACGTTGCATCCTGCACACCACCAATTGTGCTGATCTCGTTTGCACCTGTTCTGTCAAAAACTTCATTATTGATCAACCACATCGGAGTAGTAAATAAATTCTTATTCAAAAAGTTTACTGCTTCTTT
>JBDTPD010000596.1:0-3100 GCA_039932855.1 Chitinophagaceae bacterium
ATGGACGATAATAATACCCTTGAATTTGGAATTACTGGTATTACAGGTCCGAATGATTCTGCAAGGGCCACCAATATCGGAGCAGCGGATATTACGTATAAATGGAAACCAATCCAGATGAATACGTATCGCTCACTGACCTGGCAAAGTGAATTTTATTTCAGCAATGCAAACTATACACCGACAGAATCCAGCAAATCGTTCGGGTTATATTCTTTTCTGCAATATCAATTAGCCAAGCGATGGTTTCTCACGGGACGGTATGACTATGCGCAGAAGCCATATAATAAGAATATTACGGAGCAAGCATATTCGCTGACAGCCGGTTGGTATGCTACTGAATTTTCAAAAATAGAATTTGAAGGAAAGACAACGGATGATAATCTCGAGTCAAGATTTTACCAGGGATGGCTACGATGGATATTCGTCATTGGTGCGCATGGGGCGCATCAATATTAAAATATAATTATTTTATTACCAGTCATTAAATTTCACGTTATGTCAAAAAAACCAGTGTTGTTTATTGGGTTCCTGCTTTGTATTTTTTCATGGGCGCAGGCCGCTATTAAAGTCGTTACTACTACTACCGATCTGAAAAGTATTACTGAGTTGATTGGGGGTGATAAAGTATCTGTTAGCTCTATTGCAACAGGTTATCAGAATCCGCACTTTGTAGATCCGAAACCAAGTTATATCATCAGCCTTACCCATGCTGAATTGTTTGTAACAGTCGGCCTTGATTTGGAAACAGGTTGGTCGCCTCAATTATTATCCAGTTCAAGAAATTCAAAAATTCAAAAAGGCTCCGCAGGTTATGTGGATGCCTCTGAAAATATTCCATTGTTGCAGGTGCCATCATCTGTCAACAGGGGAGAGGGCGACATACATATTTATGGTAACCCGCACTACTGGCTTGACCCAATTAATGGAAAGATCATCGCAAGAAATATTGCCAACGGGCTGGAAAGAGTTGATCCTGCTAATAAAGCTACTTATGAAGCTAACCTGAATGCCTTTCTTGTAAAGATTGATGCTAAGTTGAAAGAATGGCAAGCGAAGATGGCGGCGTTCAAAGGTGCAAAGATCATTGCTTACCACAATGAGTGGGTTTATTTTGAAACAAGATTCGGATTGAAGATCGTAGATTTTATGGAGCCAAAGCCAGGTATTCCTCCTTCACCTGCGCAGTTAGTGAAAGTGATCAATGAAATAAAAGCCAATAGTATCAAGGTTATTATTTCCTCACCTTATTTTACAACTTCATCATCTGACGTAGTATCAAGACAAACCGGTGCAAAGGAACTGACATTGGCTACGTCGGTTGGCGGTTTTGATTCTATAAAAAACTATTTTGATCTATTTGATTATAATATTAATCAGCTGACTGCAGTATTGAAATAGAAAGTGACTAATTGATATTTATTTCCATTATCGTTTAAAAAATTAATTCAAAAGACCTAAATAATACCACTTATGTTTGACATGTTTCAATTGCCGTTTATGGTGCAGGCATTTGCCGCGGCTGTTATTACCGGAATTCTATTATCATATCTCGGTGTGCATGTAGTGGGTAGAGGAATTGTGTTTGTAGATCTTGCGCTGGGACAAATCTCGTCATTAGGAGTTGCCTTTGCAGCATTCATTGGAACGGGGATGACTTCCATCCCGCTGATTTTTACACTGGCTGGTGCTATACTGATGTCATTTATTAATATCAAGGATAAACGTTTGAAGCAGGAGGCAATCATCGGTATTCTCTATGCCTTTGCTTCCGCATTGACCGTTCTGCTTATATCCAAGACACCACATGGCGATTCGGATATACAGGAAGTCTTATTTGGAAATATTTTATCGATAAGTTGGGAAAAGATACAATTAACAGGAATTGTCTTTGGAGCAATAGCCTTAGTGCATATAATCTTTTTCAAAAGATTCTTTTCATTGACAAAATCATTTGAAAATGGAGAAAATCATTTGGTAGGCATTTTCAACATCTGGAATTTTTTATTTTTCATTTCAATAGGTCTCGCTATTGTTTTTTCTGTCAGAATCAATGGAGTAATACCTGTATTTTCTTACCTGATCATTCCGGCTGTGTCAGCTATCATGTTGTTTAAAGGCAATACGCCTGTTTTTATTACCGCCATTATAATAAGTATTCTTGCGAGTTTCTTTGGATTAAAATTTTCTTTAGATTATGATTTTCCTGCCGGTTCTTCAGTGGTAGCAGTATTAGGGGTGCTCTTTTTACTGGCGTCTATATACAGGATCATTAAGAATATTTTCACCAGGAAAAAGCCTGTAGTATAATCCGTTTTTATGTGGGACATCTGATAAATTATGGTTTATGAATTATGAATGTGGCGTGGTACAGGAGACCTTGATGGCGAACATTCTTAATTCATAACCCATAATTCATCATTCTCTTTCCTACATTTGACCATGGAAATAACTTTCAATACCCCTGCCTTATTATTCCCTGCTATCAGTTTATTGTTGCTGGCGTATACCAATCGCTACCTGGCGCTGGCAAATCTTATCCGCAAGTTGCATGATGAATATATGCGCGGAGAAAAGAATCATTTACTCTTAAAGCAAATAAAAATACTACGTGTAAGAATCAATCTGGTGCGACTGATGCAGGCGATGGGTGTGTTGAGCTTCCTTTGCTGTGTGATCACCATGTACGGTGTATACCAGCAATGGTTCAATATGGTCAAGATCGTTTTTGCTTTTAGTTTATTAAGTCTATTGGCTTCACTTGTCATCTCGCTTCTTGAGATATCCCAAAGTACCAAAGCGCTTGAATGGGAGCTTAGTGATATGGAAGAACTAGAAAACTCAAATTTCTTTAAAGATCTATGGCAGAATCGGGAGAGTAAGAAAAAGGAATAATTTTCAATTAAGAATTAAGAGTTATGAATTATGAATGACGTACACAAATTCATAATTCATAACTCTTAATTCTTAATTGAAAATTCTATATAGACTTTGACAATTTTAGAATGCGCTCCCAGCTCCCTCCATTATAGACTTCTTTTAAGCCGTGTTGCTGTAATATTCTTGTAGCATTGCCAGTATCAGCGCTGTTGCCACAGAT
>JBDTPD010000597.1:0-3092 GCA_039932855.1 Chitinophagaceae bacterium
AGCCGTCATCGGACCCAATGCTGATCAATGGTTAATGTTATTGGGAAATTATAATGGCGTCCCTTCCGATCCTATCACCCCTTTACGTGGCATCAGGGAAAAATTATCTGCTGATAAAGTTATCTATGCACAAGGCTGCGAAGTAGCAGAGGGAATTCCTTCTTTTGAAACTGTTCCTACTGAAGCATTATCACATGAGGGCCAACAAGGATTGAAAGTTGATTATTACAACAACCGTGAATTAAAAGGTAATCCGCTTTACTCAAGTGTGGATGCTAATGTAGATGCCAACTGGTATGATAAATCGCCGAGAAAAGATATGGACGATGATAATTTCGGCGTACGCTGGACAGGTGAAATAACAGCTGTTGAATCCGGTATGTACCAACTCGGTATGATCACTACCTGTAAAGTCAATTTATATTTAGATGATAGCATCATTGCCAAAACCATTTATAATTTCCGTGATGAGTTTGGTGATCCGCGCTTACGCAAATCTATTCCGATAAAACTGGAAGCCGGTAAAAAGTATAAACTCAAAGTCGAAGCGGGAGAATCTTATGCCGATGCGCAGGTGCAATTAGTTTGGGCAAAACCAAGACACGATTCCAAAGAAGCATTAAAGAAACAAGCCATTGATGCAGCCATGCAAGCTGATGCAGTTGTATTGTGCATGGGTCTTACGGCAAGACTTGAAGGAGAAGAAATGGATATCAATATTGATGGATTCAATAAAGGTGACCGTACCAAACTCGATCTGCCAATTATACAGGAACAATTGATCAAAGAGATTGTAGCTACCGGCAAACCTGTTATTCTTGTTTTATTAAATGGCAGTGCTGTTTCTGTTAATTGGGAGAATGCAAATGTTCCTGCTATTGTAGAAGCATGGTACCCGGGGCAAGCGGCTGGCCAGGCTATTGCTGATGTATTATTTGGTGATTATAATCCGGGTGGAAAATTGCCGGTTACGTTTTATCATTCTGTTAATGATCTGCCTTCTTTCAGTGATTATAATTTAACCACCCAAACCTATCGTTATTTTAAAGGAGATCCGTTGTATCCATTCGGATATGGATTGAGTTATACAAGCTTCCAGTATGATAATCTCAAAATAAATAGTCAATACAAAGGAGGAGAGGACATAAAGCTATCGGTGAATATAAAAAATACAGGTACTGTTGCCGGAGATGAAGTAGTACAGGTGTATGTATCAGCAAAGAACATGACCGGTCACATTCCGATCAGATCGCTCGAAGCATTCAAACGTATTCATTTAAATGCAGGCGAATCAAAAACAGTAGAACTGACTATCAGAGCCAATGCATTTTCATTCATTAACGACGACAATCAACGAAAGGTAGTTCCCGGCGCCTACGAAGTAACCATCGGCGGCGGCCAACCCGACGTAAAAATAAAAACCAGTTCAAACGTATTAAGATCACAAGTCACAATTCAGTAGGACTTTTATTCCCCTCTCCCAAGGGAGAGGGGGTAGGGGTGAGGTGAAAGACGAACTGTTAGACTGTTGCCAGAACATACACTCATTTAATGTCATTGTATATGAATAAAATAATTCTTTTACTTGCTTTCTCTTTATTCAGCGTTACCTCATTCTCGCAAACCTTCATCACCGAACAAAAACCGGCGACCGGGTTCACTATTGCCGACGCCAGTCAAACTGCCACTATATATGTTGACGACAACGATTATTTCCTCGTTAAAAAAGCAGCATCATTGCTACAACAGGATATCGAAGCTGTCACCGGAAAAAAACCTGGGTTAGTCAATTCAGTTCCCTCTTCTGCAAAAAATCTCATCATCATTGGTTCTACTGATAAATCATCATTGATAAAACAACTGATCAGCAGTAAAAAGCTCAATACCTCATCGATCAATGGAAAATGGGAAGCTTACCAGGTACAATCAATCACTAATCCATTGAAAGGAATTACGAATGCATTGATTATGACCGGTAGTGATAAAAGAGGAACGGCGTATGCTGTATTTGAAATGTCAAAACAAATCGGCGTCTCTCCGTGGTACTGGTGGGCCGATGTGCCGGTAAAAAAGAAAGCAGCTATTTATGTAAAACCAAATACCAATACAACAGATGCTCCCAAAGTAAAATACCGTGGCATTTTTATCAATGATGAAGCGCCAGCTTTTTCGGGTTGGACAAAAGAAAAATTCGGTGGCGTTAATCACAAGGTTTATGAGAAGATGTTTGAATTGCTGTTGAGACTCAAATCAAATTACCTGTGGCCGGCTATGTGGGGGAATGCATTTAATGATGATGATACATTGAATCCTGTCCTCGCTGATGAATATGGTATCGTTATGGGTACTTCGCATCACGAACCAATGCTGCGTGCACAACAGGAATGGAAACGATATGGCAAAGGTTTATGGGATTATGACAGCAATGCCCTTGTGCTGAAAGATTTCTGGAGAAAAGGAATACAAAACATGGGCACGCATGAAAGCATTGTTACCATTGGTATGCGTGGGGATGGGGATAAACCTATGTCACAGGGTACGGCGACTGCCTTACTCGAACGCATTGTCAAAGATCAGCGACAGATCATTGAAGAAGTGACAGGCAAACCTGCTTCTTCTACTCCACAACTTTGGGCACTGTATAAAGAGGTACAGGATTATTATGACAAAGGAATGCGCGTACCCGATGATGTTACTTTATTATTGTGTGATGATAACTGGGGAAATATCCGCAAACTTCCACGTACTACAGATAAACCGCGCAAAGGTGGATATGGTATCTATTATCACTTCGATTATGTAGGCGGCCCAAGAAATTATAAATGGCTCAATACAAATCCGATCCCGCGTGTATGGGAACAAATGCATCTGGCTTATGAGTATAATGTAAGAGATATCTGGATCGTCAATGTAGGTGATCTGAAACCAATGGAATTTCCAATCTCCTTCTTTCTTGATTATGCCTGGAACCCTGATCGTATAAAAGCCAATGATCTGAAAAAATATACGGAACAATGGAGCACCGCACAATTCGGAAGTAAATACGCAACGGATATTGCTGATATTATTTCTAAATACAGCAAGTATAATGG
>JBDTPD010000598.1:0-3086 GCA_039932855.1 Chitinophagaceae bacterium
TATTAGCTTCTATGATCAGATTGCTTTCTTCAATATGCACATAAGTAATTTTTCTTCCCGGGTAAAGGTCTGGCTCTTTTCGTTAGCCGTAGAAATCTTATCTATCGATGCATTCTCTTCGCAGAGCGTGATAAGTTGAGGATGGACGTAATATTTTTTACAGACGCTTCTTGTATTTCCCAGTTTATTGCTGACAGCATCAAGCATATCGACTGCAGTCTTTTTTCCCAGCTTTATTTTTTGTTTATCCGTCTTTTCTTTCAGATCATCATGATCACAGTCACGTAAAAATTCTACCGCCTTTACAGAACCTGCCCAGGTACGAAAATCCTTTGCACTGAAATCAATGCTGGAGAGATCTTTTATATAGCTATTCACCATTCCTGAATCAATACTCTTTCTTTCTCCATTGCCATCATAATACTGAAACAATGTCTTTCCCGGAATATCCCTGCATTCTTTGACGATCTTTGCCAGTTGCTTATCTTTTAACCTGATCGCATGGTCAACGCCTTTTTTCCCCGTAAATGAAAATGTTATTTCTCCTCCGCCAAATTTTACATGTCTATCCTTTAAGGTGGTGAGTCCATATGAGCCATTCATTTTTTCATAACCACTATTTCCTATTCTTATATAAGTTTTATCCATGAGGTCAATAACAGTTGCCAACACTTTTTCCCGGGACAATATTTTCCCAGCAATGTCCTTTTTTATTCTCTTTCTGAGACCCGGTAGTATTTTTCCGAACTCATACAAATGATGAAACTTGGTTTCACTACGCAGGTTGTTCCAATCAGCATGATACCGGTATTGTTTGCGCCCTTTCAGGTCAAGACCCGTTGCCTGAATATGACCATTCGGTTTGCTGCAGATCCAAACCTCTTTCCATGACGGCGGAATCGCAAGTTTACGTATGCGCTCGAGCGTCGCTTTATCTTTTACCTGTTTCTTGCCGGACAAATAAACATAGGCTTTACCCTTAGTCGCGCGGCTAATGCCCGGATTGCTGTCTTTTACATGCACAAGGTCTGCGGCGCGCGCAGCGGAAGCAGGGTCACTGTTTATTTTTAAAAGTGCCTGATGCGATAGTTTTTTACTTTTTTTCATCCTTATATCACTAAGTATTTATATGGCTGTGATGAAGAAATGCACCGCACCACACACTATCCGATGAAAAATCTATGCCACTGTAGAAATATTTTCCCCGGTTGCGCTTATACTACGATGATAACCATGGTAAAAAAGCTTGGTACCAAAGTTGATTTTTTACAGTAAAACAACTTAATCATGGCAACAGATTTGAACCTCCAGTTTATACGTGCAAAGATCAAGCAATTGCGCACCGCTGTTATGTACAGCATGAGCAACAGTGTCTTAAAATTACCCAATGGCGTTGTGTCTGCCATCCAGGTTGACGATGAGGGTCAGCTTTGGTTTATCAGCCGCGGACCTGTGGCCGAACTAAAAGAATTTGAACAGACATTCCCAGCCCGCCTTTGCTTTTACAAGAAAGGAGTAGACTTCCATATCGAAGTAAGTGGTAGAGCAACAGTGATGAATAGTCATTATTCACCTGATGGTGATGATACTTTTGAAGGCGAACCAAAAGTATTATTGATCAAAATGTCTATGCTCAATATCGAATACACTGAGCCGCATACAAAACGTCCAAAAAACAAAGTGGAAGCATGGCTGGAACACGGCTACAAATGGTTTCTTCGCAATGCAGCCGTTCAACGTAGTTCCGTATCCGTATTAGCCAAGCTTCACCAGACAAATTATAACTAATGAAAAGACCTTTACATATCATTCATGAAAAGATTGGTGCGATCGGGGCTGGCCTGTTAAGATACAGTCAGAATGATAAAAAGATCACTCTTCATTCCCAGATCGTTGCTGATAGCAATGAAGAATTACATTGCACCATCAATGAACAGGCACCGGAAGGCTTACTCAACAGAGAAGTAAACCTGGTGCAGAAAGAAAAAGATTGTTATATCTACGTGGATGGAAAAATATCACGCATTGTGAAAGGAAAAAATCCTGTCATTTATATTAAAGTAAAGAAAGCCTGCTGGTTTGAACGTAAACGCAAGGGCAGTGTAACATCTTTACTGGAAAAAAGTATTTATGAAATGCCGGTAGTTAAACTTGCTTCATAATTCATTTTCGGTTGAAGGAAAATATATCCGCTCCTTCATTCTTCTTTTGATCCAATATATCCCTGATGATCTGACCTGCCAATAGACTAAAGGTGATCCCATTTCCTCCAAATCCTAAAGCAAAATAAGTGTGTGGCCGCTGACGAATGCTGCCGATATAAGGCAATCCATCTTTGGTGGAAGCAAAGCTGCCTGCCCATTTAAAATCCGTTTTGAAAGGAATGTGTGGAAACAATTCATTAAAGGATTGTTCCAAAGCTCTTGCTTTTGCAGTAAGCATTTTATCGCGCAGGTAAGGATCAGACATTTCTACATCCTTACCACCGATCAGTACACGTTGATCGTCAGTGGTGCGCAAATAGAGATACGGAGTGCGTGTTTCCCAGATCAATGAATTCCTGAACCAGAATTTTTTACTGATAAAAGGTTCACTAACGATAGCAAAGGTTGATTGCAGTTGCTGCACCTGGAAAGGAATATATTTCTGTGATTCATAGCCACACGCAATGACTAATTTCTTCGCTTTTATTTTTTTGCCGGTCTCTGTCAATAACTCAACAGTTTTTTTCTGATGGTGAATAGCTATCACTTCCGTGTGGTCAAAGACCTGTAATCCGCCGCGAATACATTTGGCTAATATCTCATGTGTGAGCTTATAGGCATCTACTTCGGCTCCGTCAGCCGATAATAGTCCGGCATCTTTTCGAAATCCAAATTTCTTATGAATATCTTTTTCTTCCAGCCATTGCAGGGAAATGCCATTCTTTTTTCTCAACTCATATTCTTTTCTCAATGGCGTTATATCTTTTTTATAACTGGCAAATTGAAAACTGGGGCGTTTGGTAAAACTGTTTTTACATCCAACCTGTGTGCATATTTTCTCCAGATCATGGATTGCCTGCCGGCAAAGAAGGTAACTTTTCA
>JBDTPD010000599.1:0-3083 GCA_039932855.1 Chitinophagaceae bacterium
CTTCTGGGCTTGCACTGCAGCAGGCAACAATAATGCGCCAAGTGCAATGGCGGATAAATATGTTTTTACTTGTTTCATACAGAGAGTATTTTTTTCTACGTTAAATTTCGTAGATCAAATATAAAGACATTTTCCGAAATACGAAATGTTTCGGAAATGTTAAATAGCAAAATTCAATAAAGGGGAACGTAGAAGGATAGTCGGATGCCAGGCGCCGATTTAGATAGCAAAGTGTTTTTTAATACTAGGTGGAAACCCATACCATTGATATTTATCAACAACAGCTGTGTATTTTTTTCTTAGCATCTAATTGTCAAGTATTTAAAAAAATGATTCGTATTTATCCCAAGTAGTTTTGCTCCTATCCGACACCTTGAAATCCGCATATAAATACGCATATTTGACATCGTAACCACCAAACAGGATCGGACCCCTTATGTTGAAAATTCTGGCCATCGGATGTATCTGTGTATGTGCTCTCGTGATCGCCTATGTGATCAAGATTTATCTTGAGTTCCCCAGGATCAAGCCCAAAAAGAAAAAGGAAAAAGAGTACCATTTCCGGTCATAAAAGCTTTCTGATCGCATCGATCACCTCTTTTAATTTGCTCGCATCCTGCCCACCAGCTGTCGCCAATGTTTTCTGACCACCACCTCCTCCTTTAATTAATGGCGCTACCTGTTCCTTGATCAATTTCCCTGCATCCAACCCCTTTGCAGCCACTACTGTATCAGCGATGCCGATCGCTACAAAAGGTTTACCATCGATATTAGCACATAGCACGGCCACATAATCATTGAGATTATTCTTGAGATCAAAACATACTTTCTTCAATGCATCAGCGTTGCTTACTTCAATGATGTCTGCGACGAATGTTACACCATTTATTATTTCATCTTTTTGCAATAACTCATTCCTGATGGCGACCAACTGACGCGCTTCCATTTTTTCTACTTTCTTTTCCAGCGCCGACTTTTCATCTACTAATTTTTCAATTGCTTTGACCGGATCTTTTGATTTCAATAATTCATTTACACTCTTCAACTGATTCAATTTCTCTGTCATATAATCAATAGCTCCTGCACCTGTAAGCGCTTCTATACGACGTACTCCAGCTGCAATAGCTGATTCAGATGTAATAGTAAACAAACCAATCATGCCGGTAGATCCCACGTGGGTACCACCACATAATTCAATGGAATAAGAAGGATCGGCAACTACTACCCTTACTTTATCACCATATTTTTCTCCAAACAATGCCATAGCTCCTGACTTTAACGCTTCTTCTTTCGTCATTTCGTTTATCACAACAGGAATGTTCTCTCTTATTTTTTCATTGACCAGGTCCTCGACTTGTTTTATTTCCGAATCGGTCATTTTAGCAAAATGAGAAAAATCAAATCGCAGAATATCCGGCGACACCAGTGAACCCTTTTGTGCTACGTGAGTACCTAATACGCGACGCAGTGCTGAATGCAATAAGTGAGTAGCAGTATGGTTGTAAGTAATCGCTTGTCTTTTCTTATTATCAACCAATGCAGTGATCGTAGCTGCAGGATCAGCAGGAATGGTATCGGTGAAATGAATGAACAGATCATTATCTTTCTTTGTATCTGATACTTCTATTTTATCATTTCCGGAAATCAATAAACCGGTATCACCAACCTGTCCGCCACTTTCAGCATAGAAAGGTGTTGTTTCCAGTACAACCTGGTATTGTTCTTTTCCTTTTGCTTTTACCTTACGATACTTGATAATCTTCGTATCAATTTGTAAATCATTGTAACCAATGAAAGATGTCTTAGCAGCCTCATTAAGTTCTATCCAATCTTCAGCATCAATAGATGTAGCGGCCCGGCTACGATCTTTTTGTTTTTCCATTTCTTCCTTAAATCCTTTTTCATCCACGCTTAGTTTGCTTTCAGAAAGAATGAGTCTTGTCAGGTCAATAGGAAACCCATATGTATCGTATAATTCGAATGCATCTTTACCGCTTACCGTACCTGAAGAAGCACTTTGTAACACTTCAATTTTCTTGAGCCCTTTTTCTAATGTTCTCAGAAATGCCTCCTCCTCTTCCTTCACTACTTTACTTACAAAATCAACCTGCTTTTGTAATTCAGGAAATACATTTTCAAATTGTTTTGCCAATACCGGCACCAGGTGAAATAATAAAGGTTGCTTATAATCGAGGTAAGAATAATAATACCTCGCTGCTCTTCTCAATATTCTTCTGATTACATAACCAGCACCTGTATTAGAAGGTAATTGACCATCAGCAATGGTAAAAGAGATAGCACGAATATGATCAGCTATCACACGAAATGCAACAGCTTGTTTACTGTCACCATAATCATATTTTTTACTACTGATCTTTTCTACTTCGCTGATCGTACCACTAAAAATATCTGTATCGTAATTCGAAGTCTTATTCTGCAACACCCGCACTAATCTTTCCAAACCCATTCCGGTATCAACGTGTTTTGCCGGCAATGGCTGCAGGCTTCCATCTTTTAAGCGATTGAACTGCATGAAAACATTGTTCCATATCTCGATCACTTGTGGATCATCATTATTGACCAATGTTTTTCCATCTGCTTTTTTTCTTTCTGCATCAGGTCTTGTGTCCACATGTATTTCTGAACAGGGACCACAGGGACCTGTGTCGCCCATTTCCCAGAAATTATCTTTTTTATTTCCTAAAATGATCCTGTCTTCGGAGATCCATTTTTTCCATTCTTCCCATGCTTCATCATCTTTCGGCAGGTTTTCTTTTTTATCTCCTTCGAAAATGCTCACGTATAAACGGTCCTTTGGAATTTTATAGACTTCCGTCAGCAGTTCCCAACTCCAGGCAATCGCCTCTTTTTTAAAGTACCCGCCTGCGGAACGGGCAGGATCTCCAAAGCTCCAGTTACCCAGCATTTCAAACATGGTATGGTGGTAAGTGTCCACACCTACCTCTTCGAGGTCATTATGTTTGCCGCTGACCCGGAGACATTTTTGGGTATCTGCGGCACGGGAATACGGCGCTTTTTTATTTCCCAGGAAATAATCCTTGAACTGGTTCATGCCGGCGTTG
>JBDTPD010000600.1:0-3079 GCA_039932855.1 Chitinophagaceae bacterium
GTTTTCAATAAGGATGTCTATATAGCGCAGGGCATTACCACAGCGAATGCAGCGTATAAAAAAGCGTTTAATAAAATAACATCTACCACATCACTTACTTCCAGCAAGTACGACCTCGCGCCCGGATCCAACTATCGCAATCTATATACATCTATGGAGCGTGCGTACAAATATTCCAATTGTACAGTGATCGGAGCCGAGGAGCAGATCGATTACCAGGCCGCTGATAAATTCAATATCACCGCAGGCGCCCGTTTTGATTCATATAACTGTATCCCTCAAAGTACTGATTTGGCAAGCCCGGTTGACAAGAACAGTTACATTCACGGTACAGTCCTTGGTACAACGGCTTATTACCGGCCCGAAGGTTTGGAAGCGGAATTCTTTTTTGTCAGGTATAATAATATAGGTAGCTATTTCCAGGCGCAATACTCACCCGGTAAAAAAATGAATATAACAGCTGGTGCACGTTACGATTGGAACTCCCGTTATGGCGGAAGTTTTAATCCACGACTCGGAATAGTTTATCAGCCACATACTAAGACCACGATAAAATTATTATACGGTAGCGCCTTTCGCGCACCAAGCCCCTCGGATGCTTATGCTCAATACGGCTCCTTCTATACTAATGATTCGGGAAGAACATATCACTCGAATTTCCTGCATTTGCCTAACCCGGGATTAAAACCAGTTATCTCTCACACTACTGAACTGAATATCCAGCAACAGCTTTGTGACAATGTATTCGTTTCAGTAGATGGATACTATACTGCTCTTTCCGGGCTATTTGTTTATGGTGATGATAACGAGACGGCGAAACTATATCATAACATGTTTTATGGAACACCTGTTGATTATATCGAGGTATTTACCAATAATGACCGGCAAAAAACATGGGGTGGTAGTATACAATTGAATTGGAAAGGAGATATCAATGATGTGCAGATAAACAGTTTTGCATCATTAAGTGTAGTAGGGGGTAAAAATGAGGCCGGATTGAAAGAACAGGATGAAGCAGTTAAAGACATTCAACTCGATTTCGTATCGCCCGTTATGGTACATGCGGGCATCGATATGAAATGGAATAAATTTTCTTTTGCTCCGAGATTGATCTTAATGGGAAGACAACACATAGCGGGCATCAGTGATACGACAAGTGCAGTTATCAAGCGCCAGACACTTGCAGGTTACACATTGGTGAATATTTCATTGAGGTATAACTTATCCGAACATTTCTCCATATACAGCAATATGAGCAATGCGCTTAATCAGCGATATAAAAACGTCAGTTTCAATAACGACTTTAACAACCCGAACAACGGATTATATAATGGTCAGCCACAGGATCCTATCCGGGTAATGGCAGGCATCAATTTCACTTTTTAAACGGCTTTAAGTATAATGACCAGTTTCAATTATCAACTATGACAACCGGATTGAACATCAGCATAAAACGACGAATATACCTGAGCTTTTTGTTTCTCGTATGCCTGTTTGCACTGGGTGGCATCATCACCAATATCACATTGCAAAACAATAAGCGGCAATCAGAGCGGCTCACGACAGTGGTTGATCCATCGCTGCATATATTGGATGATTTCAAGAAAATGATGTTTGAGTCAAAGATGTATACAACCAACTGGGTATTTCTTCGCTATAATAATGAAGATAAAGATCATTTGAAAAAATTACACGATGCTGATTATGCAGCACTCAAAGTAAAACTCAATTTGTATTCGGCCGATTGGATAAATAAGGGAGAGGTAGATAGTTTACATAAAATATGCAGTGGCTTTGAAGCATTGCTGGTTGTTGAAAAGAATATAATGTCATCATTACAGGCATTTAGTGATTATGATGACCCGGTATTGAAACTCGAAGCGGAAAGACAAGTGGAAGACGAAGTTATTCCACGTACTGCGGCACTCATCACTTCATTGAATGGTATTTATAATTATGGAGTAGATCTGAAAACTATTCAGAATCAAAAACTGGAAAACTCTTCTTCTAGGCTGGGTAGTTTTATTATTGGCCTGGCGATCGCCGTGATCTGCATTTCATTCCTGCTTTCCATTTACCTGACAAGAGTGATCATTGCTCCGGTAAAAAAAATAAACGCTATCGTAAACGACCTGGGCAAAGGTATACTCCGGGGCGTTGACAGAATGCCAGGCAAGGATGAAATTGGCAGTATGATACAATCCATAAATAATTTATCAGGAAAATTACAGCTTACTGCCAATTTCGCTCATGAAATAGGTTTGAGGAATTTCGATGTTCCGTTTAAACCATTAAGTGATGAAGACACGCTCGGTAAGGCGCTTATTACCATGCGCGAAAATCTTAAATCGGGTGAAACCAATCTCGAAATAAAAAATAGAGAACTCGAACGTAAAAATAAAGAGCTTGAACAGTTTGCTTATGTCGCGTCTCATGATCTGCAAGAGCCTTTGCGCACGACGGTCAGCTTTGTTAAATTACTGCAACAACATTACAAAGGTAAACTGGATGCGAAAGGAGAAAAGCACCTGGCTTATATCGCGCAGGCATCTACCAGGATGCAGGTACTAATTACAGATCTCCTGGAATATTCAAGAATTGGCAGCAAAAAAGAATTGATGGAAGTGGACTGTAATATAGTGATGAAAGAAGTATTGGCTGATCTCGGATTAGCGATCAAAGAAACAGGAGCAGAGATCAACGCAGAGCCTTTACCTGTTATCCAGGGATACGGGACAGAGATCAAACAACTTTTCCAGAACCTTGCATTTAATGCTATCAAGTTCAGGAAAAAAGATACGTCCCCGAAATCTCTGCTAAAAATACAAGAGACAGCTGGCAATTTGCATTTACCGATAATGGTATTGGCATAGAAAGAAAACATAACGAAAGAATATTCGCCATTTTTCAGCGCCTTCATACCCGTAGCCAATATATAGGATCGGGTATCGGTCTATCCCATTGCAAAAAGATAGTGGAATTACACAATGGCCGGATATGGGTAGAATCTACTCCCGGCGAAGGAAGCACATTTTATTTCACCTTACATAAATAATAACAATGAGTATTAAATTGAACT
>JBDTPD010000601.1:0-3070 GCA_039932855.1 Chitinophagaceae bacterium
TGTTTTATTATTTCAGATTCATTACTGGCAATCAATAAATTCTTTTATTCTTTTGAACAGGCAGGATTTCTTATCATGCTTACGTATGGATTGGCACAATGGCTCATTGTAGAAGGAGCTGTCCGTTATCTCCATTCTATTGCAAAAGAATAACTTTGCTAAAATAAAAATAGCCGGGAAGGCGAAAAGACGGTGAGGAACAATTTGGAGATGTGTTAATTTGATGATTTGGAAATTAAGAAGGGCTAGCTTTTCATTATCAAATTTCCCAATCAGTACATCTCCAAATTATTACTTATCGCCTTCCCGGCAAATCTTTAAACATGGAACAAACAGATTTTCTTGTAGTGGGATCAGGTATCGCAGGGTTGACCTATGCATTGAAAGTGGCCAATCATTTTCCTGATAAACAAGTGCTGGTGATGACAAAAGCAGCTGCTGACGAAACCAATACAAAGTATGCGCAGGGTGGCGTAGCTGTAGTAAATGACCTGGAGAATGATAGTTTTGAAAAACATATTGAAGATACCCTGATCGCGGGCGATGGGTTATGCAATAAAAAAATTGTTGAGATCGTCGTAAAGGACGGACCGGATCGGGTGCGTGAACTAATTGAATGGGGCGCACAATTCGATAAAGAAAAAGATGGTGATTATAAATTAGGAAAGGAAGGAGGACATTCCGAGTTCCGCATTATCCATCACAAAGATATTACCGGGTTTGAAATGGAACGTGCATTGCTCGATGCCGTTGCCAGGCAAAAGAATATAAAAGTAATCAAGCATTGTTTTATTGTTGACATACTTACACAGCATCATCTTGGTTATTTAGTTACCAAAGCTTCACCTGATATCGAATGCTATGGTGTGTATGCGTTAAATCTTGAAACGAACAGGATCGAAAAAATTCTGGCTAAATGTACCTTACTCGCAACAGGAGGCAATGGCCAGGTATATCGCACTACTACCAATCCGTCTATCGCTACCGGTGATGGTGTTGCTATGGTATATCGCGCAAAGGGGCGTATTGAAAATATGGAGTTTATCCAGTTTCACCCAACTGCTTTATTTGAAGCAGGTATGCGTGGACAGGCTTTTCTTATTACAGAAGCAGTACGTGGTGATGGAGGTATTTTACGGAATAAAGATGGCGAAGCATTCATGGAAAAATATGATCCAAGAAAGGACCTGGCGCCAAGAGATATTGTAGCAAGAGCCATTGATAGTGAAATGAAACGTACGGGTACGGAACATGTATGGCTTGATTGCAGGCATTTCACCAAAGAAAAATTCACCGAACATTTCCCTAATATTTATCAAAAGTGTTTATCTATCGGTATCGATATCACAAAACAGATGATACCGGTAGCGCCGGCTGCGCATTATAGTTGTGGTGGTATTAAAACAGATGAATGGGGCCGTACGTCTATTCATAACCTCTATGCCTGTGGAGAATGTTCTAGCACCGGATTGCATGGCGCTAATCGTTTAGCGAGTAATTCATTGCTGGAAGCAATGGTATTTGCCCATCGTTGTTATCTCGATGTAGTAGAAAAAATAAATGCACTGGAACTAAGCAAGCAAATGCCTGACTGGAACGCACGGGGTACCAGTGAACCAAAAGAAATGATCCTGATCACGCAGAGTTTGAAAGAACTACAACTGGTCATGAGTGATTATGTAGGGATCGTGCGCAATGATGTGAGGTTGCAAAGGGCCTCACGCCGGCTGGACCTTCTATGGGAAGAAACAGAACAATTATACCAGAGTTCATCGATATCGCCGCAGCTGCTCGAGTTGCGCAATCTTATTACTGTCGGTTACCTGATCGTCAAAGGTGCAACGTTCCGTAAAGAGAGCCGCGGATTGCATTATAATACCGATTATCCGAAGAAGAGTGAACTGGTACAAAACATCGTATTGTAGGTATTATCTTTGCGGCCATGTATTATGTAGTCTACGGATTTTTCTGGTTAGTGTCCCTGCTTCCGTTAAGGGTATTGTATGTTTTGGCTGATGGTATTTATGGCATCATGTTTTACATTGCCAAGTACCGTCGTGATATTGTCGATAATAATCTCAAGATCGTTTTCCCAGAAAAGACAGATAAAGAGCGATACCTGATCGCGAAAAAATTCTATCACAACCTGATCGATACATTCATCGAAACGATTAAGTTGGTAAGTGCTTCCAACAAGTTTATTCAGAAACATTGTAAAGGTAATTGGGAAGTGATCAACAACCTGAAGCCAACGGGCAGGAAGGTGCATGTGCACCTGGGTCATAATTTCAATTGGGAATGGGCCAATGTAGCGGCTAATGGCCAATTGAACATGCCATTTGTTGGCGCTTATATGCCGTTAAAGAATAAAACCCTGAACAGGTTCTTTTATAATCTTCGTTCAAGTCATGGTACATTGCTGGTAAGCGCTACCAATATGCGCGAGGATATGATGCCTTACCGCAACATGCAATATATGATTGGTCTGGCAACGGATCAGAATCCGGGACACCCGGCCAGCGGTTATTGGTTTTATTTTTTCGGACGACCTACTCCTTTTATCAACAAAACCGCCAAAAGTGCCGTTGCCGGTGAAGCCGCCGTTGTATTCGCTTTTATTCATAAAAAGAAAAGAGGATACTATGAAGTGGTGTTTACGCTGGCAGAAGAAAATGCAGCGACTACTAATGACCTGGAACTTACCCGCAAATTCGTACACTATATGGAAGGTGTTATCCGGAACTATCCGGATATGTGGCTATGGAGCCATAGAAGGTGGAAGCATGAGTGGAAGGAGGAGTATGGGGAGGTGCTGAAGTGATCCTTAGAAAATACAATTAATAATTCCTGGATACCGTTAAAAGACGGTTATTTTATAGGTAAAAAGACTTTATCTTTTTATAAATCAAATCATGAGATTTGAGTGTAAATATTTTTTTACTAAAAATAACAAGCCATGAAATTTTTAATTTTTATTGTAGGATTACTCATTGGATTCGGGGGATTTTATGTTTATTCAAAATACTTTGGAAAAGGGAATGAAGAAAAGATTCGGGCCTCTAATTTTCAG
>JBDTPD010000602.1:0-3055 GCA_039932855.1 Chitinophagaceae bacterium
CTTAAGCTCTTTTAATAAGTTGAGCACATAATCATTCGGAAAATACTGCCCGCCTGTTATTAATTGTTTGTATTCCGCGGTTTGCTGCAGGTCCGACTCAATAAATTCTTTTTTGGTATGAATACGGATCTCTTCAGTCCGTGTTTTTGCGTAGTCTGTCTGGCATTGCTCCTTCAGCAATTGCTTTATCTTTTCAAATTCGAGCTGCACTAATGCTGATTCGGGGAAAAATTTCATAATTGAATCGAGGTTCTTGTTTATTTTGATAAAGATAGATTGAAACAGGAATATGGAGTTTCACATTTTTTTACAACTCTTTAGCCATTTTAACCCGTAAATACCGGCAATGTTAACGATCTGGTAACATGGGTCGCTAAAAGCCAGAAGGGCATTAACTTTGCAAGCGAATAAGGATGTTAACGTAGCTTATTTAAAGATTATTAATCATCAAAATAACGGTATGAATATTTTGCTCACGGGTTATATTTTTTCTCTCACTACTATCATGTCCTGCTCTCCAAAAGAAAACCAAAATAAGATAATGATGAGTAGCGAACTGAGGTCGTCAGTGATTGCCGATGGCATGATCACAGATACTGCCACTTTTGGCACAGGCTGTTTCTGGTGTACGGAAGCGATCTTCCAGGAATTGGAAGGAGTATTGAAAGTATCTTCCGGATATTCCGGCGGGCATGTGCCTGATCCTTCATATAAGCAGGTTTGCACAGGAACCACGGGTCATGCAGAAGCTATAGAAATTGTATACGATCCTAAAAAGATCAGTTACGACGAATTGCTGGAAGTATTCTGGGAAAGTCATGATCCTACCTCATTGAATAAACAGGGCAATGATGAAGGCCCGCAATACAGGAGCGTGATCTTTTATCATAATGCCGAACAAAAGCTGAAAGCTGAAAAATATAAATCCGAACTTAACCAAAGTAAAGCTTTTGAGAACCCAATCGTAACGGAGATAAGTCCTGCCTCTGTTTTTTATACCGCTGAAAATTATCACCAGGATTATTACGCTAATAATGGCTCGGAGCCTTACTGCACCTATGTGATTCGTCCCAAACTGGAAAAGTTTAAAAAAGTATTTAAGGATAAGTTGAAGAAAATGTAAGTCATTAAAGAAGTTGCAAGTCAGGCTTTCCTGAGCAAACAACTTTATACTATGGCGCGACAATATTAAAAGCTGGTATTGCTACCGATATGTCTAAAAAAAAGGCGCAAAACGCTGAGAACGTTTTGCACCTTTTTCAGAAAGTATTTTTACATTTTAACTATCTTCTGCTGGTACACTTCATTATTCATTCTTAAAACTGCCACATAGTTACCCTTGCTCATAGAAGCAAGATTATTCATGGCAATATTATTTGCTCCGTTATTTACATTTATATTCTGGTTCATCAGTATCCTTCCAGAATAATCGATCAGTTGTAATACCGCTTTACCTTTTTCTTTCGACTCCACAGAGATATTGGCAGACGAGATAACATTAGTTGGGAATATCCTGAAAGCCTTGGCTACAAGGTCGCCCAAACGAACGCTGATTACGTCGCTATACTCAATACTTCCGTTCAGACCGATCAGTTTGAGGCGATAGAAAAATTCACCGCTTGCCGAAACATTATCGTTAAACCGATAACCTGAAGTAGGAGCCCCTTTTGAATGAGGAACCACTTCGCCAATCGGCTGAAACTTCATTGATCCGTCTCTTTTCTCAACTACTACTTTAGCTACCGGGCTTTCGTCTGCCAGTTTCCATTGCAGTAATACTTTACTGTCATTACCGGAACCTCTGAAATCGATCAGGGCTGAAGAAGCCAGGAGAGCGGAGTTAGGATAGATAAAACGTTTGAAATAAACGCTTCTCAATCTTGAACCAATAACTGCAGTCTGGTTGTTAACGCCTACGCGAATAATAGCTGTAGCCACATTCACATTGAAAATGGTAAACATCACCGCCTTTGCTGCTGTATCTCTACCGGGATAGTCAATACCTGCCATATTTGTTCCGGTAAACCAATTGCCGTTCTGGGCAACAGATACTTCTCCGCCAACAAGATCAAAGTCAGTATAACCGCCACCCAGGTTGATCTCATCGAATTCATGAAGATCATGCCCCTGACCATCGTGGTTTATTACGCCATCAACATCAATACAGGTAACGGCCACCTGAGGCTGTACAAAGGAATTACTGGTTCCAGCATGAACAAAATTAATGGTCATTTCAACATAACCATTAGTCCATGGATCAATTTTCAGCGTTGGCTGAAGGGTTTCCGTGTATCCGGAAGCCCCATCAAGTTCAACCAGTGTAACTCCTGGGGAGATGTCAGTAAGCGTTACAAAAGCATCAACGCCAGGTTTGACATTCGAGAAAAGGTACTTTGCATTTTTTTGCAGGTTAGTACCAGACTTTAATACTGCATTTTTGAAAATGTAATCCGGCTGCGCCATTATGCTTCCTGAAAATAAAACAAGAAGTAATAAAAAGCATAAACCAGGTTGTGAACATTTGACATTCGTTTTCATAACAAGTTCTTTAAAGGGTGAACAAAAAGTACGAATGGCCTTTCAAATGATCTGAATATGGATATCCTTTGTAACCAATATTGAAACCAAAACCGGAAACAATGAAAATCAGTATTTTAGTGGTACATCAACTCAAAAACAATTCCCAGGAAGGGAAAAAAATTATTTTTATGGGAAGAAAATAGGGGTAAACGCTTATTATTTTATGCGGGCTAACAGTTTAGTATACCCGTACTTTCCGAAGATCGAGCAGGTTGAGCCCATTAGGCTCAAAACCTTTAACACGGGGGCTTACCAGCCTTACCACTTCATCGTACCAGAGCGGAATAACCGGGGCGTCATTAATAATGAGCTGATCCATTTGCCGGTATAATACATATCGAAGAGAATCGTTGGTTATGGTAAGTGATTGCTCATACAGCGCATCAAAAGTCTTATTATGATATCGTGTATAATTAGGAGGAGCCGGATTTTTTCCATAAAAAACGCCCAGATAATTCTCCGCATCAGGATAATC
>JBDTPD010000603.1:0-3054 GCA_039932855.1 Chitinophagaceae bacterium
GCGTTTCCCGAACATCTATTTATTTTAAACAAGCAGAAAGCTACCGTCTTGCGCATGATTGGAAAAAAGCATCGGCTGCTTATAAAGAATGTATCAACAAGAGCACAGTAAAGTATACAGACGCTTTATATTGGTACGCCGTTTGTCAGCGTAGTCTTAACGAGTATGCAGCGGCTGAAGAAAGCCTGATACTATATATCAGTGCGGCAGGATTGCAGAAAAATTATAAGAAGGAAGCGGAGAAAGAATTTCAAACACTGAAATTTATTCAACAGCAATTTGCCAACCGCGACTCTGGCCTGATAGACGCACAGAAGATACAAGTGGAAGGCAGCAGTGAAAAAGGTGTCTTTGCTCCTGTGCAGGTAAATGACAATTTGTTTTTATTAAGCAGTACAACCAAAGATTCAGCGATGGCAGATACGGCAAATCCTTATCATAGTCATTTATACTATGCTACCCTGAACAACGGATCTTTTGAAGATATGGAACCTGTGATATTTCCGGGTATAGACACCATGAATAACAATAAAGGTGCGGCTGCAATCAGCAGTGATGGTAACTATCTTTACTTTTCCCGGTGGAAAAATGAAAAAGATCATATCGCTTCTTCTATTTATTATTCAAGAAAACAAGCCGGTGGCTGGAGTGAGCCCACGATACTTCCACTGGTGAACATAAATGGATATAGCAGCAAGCAACCATATTGTTCAACGGATGGAAAGTATTTATTCTTTTCGTCTGACAGACCCGGCGGATCAGGCAGGTTCGATATCTGGTATGCAACTATCAATAAAGATGGTAGCATTAATGAACCCATAAATGCCGGAAATATGATCAATACAGATGGAGATGAACAATCTCCATTCTACCATACCCACACTTCAACATTGGTATTTTCAAGCAATAGTCGTATTGGAATGGGAGGATATGATCTGTTTATGTCAAAAGGGATCGATACCACATGGCAACTGCCGGAGAATATGGGTTTCCCTATAAATTCATCAAGAGATGAAAGCTATTTCTTTGCTCCCGCAAATGCATCACTTTTTAATAATAGTCTTTTCAGTTCAGATCGCGGAAGTGGTTGCTGCCTGGAAACTTACCGCATCGTCAGTGCTGCAAAAAACAGGCGGATAGCCGGTATCGTTCGCGACTGCAACAGTAAAGAACCAGTGGCTCATGCAGAAATACAATTGAAAGATGCTTCAGGAAAAAAATGGATCACTACCACTGATACAACAGGCAGGTATGTATTTGAACTGATGAGTGACACTTACCAGGATATGATATTAACGATCACCAGTACCGCTTACAAACAAACAACCCCTGTTTTTAAAATAAAAAACTTAGATGAATCCGATCTGCGGACAGACAAACTGACCAATATAGATTTATGTATTGAAATGAACCTGGTGATCAAAGCAGAAGATGTGGTCGTGGTTTATTTTGATTTTGATAAAAGCGGGTTGAAGCCGGCGACGTTAAGCAAACTAGATTCAATTTATAATTTAATGGTACAACTTCCTGATGCTATCATACAAATATCCGGTTATACGGATGGACGTGGTAGTGAAAAGTATAACCAGGTTCTTTCAGATAAACGCGCGCGTTCTTGTGCAGATTATTTAATTCAAAAAGGCATTAATGGTGATCGTATCAGCTTTGTTTCTTTTGGTGCCTGTTGCCCGGCAGAAATGGAAATAATCAATGGACGTGATAATCCTGATGGCAGAAGCAGGAACAGGAGGGCTTTGATTAATATAAAAAAGAAATAAATGTAGAGTGCCGATAAAATTATGAGTTATGAATTAAGAATTATGAATGTTCAGAACATTCATAATTCTTAATTCATAACTCATAATTTTTATCGGGCATTTTACATTTTAAAAGTATCTTATCGCACGAACTCTGAAACTTCCAGTTTTATCATAGGTAGCCATCGCTCCTGTTATGAAACTTTGGTCCCATGCTGTAGTACCTGCTTCTGTGGAGGCCCAATAATAAGTGGTCATATCAAAACCTCCAATTAATGCCCGGTTGATATAAAGTTTATTCAATTCATCCCTGCTTGGCATAAACCAATCATCATGTCCTCCGCCAACAAGATCAGCACAATATTTCGCAGCTGAATTTGGTAACGCAGCACTGACGGCAATGGTATTTGCATTGCCAGTACCCAATGCAGTGCCTGTAGCACCCGATGTGGTATACGAGAAAGCCCATACGCCTATCCACTCGTCAGTTGGTCTTGCTACCAATCCATGAAGCGTTCCAGCTACATAACCAGGATCACCAGGTTGGAATACGTAAGCAAGCACACCTCCCTGGTAAGGTTCACCAATAACAATGGCTGAAAAGGTTTTCGACTCACCATATCCTGTACCGGCGCTGTTAGTTGCGTATGCCCGTACATAATAAGTAGAGCCATCTGATAAACCGGTCATCGCGCTGGTAAATGATCCTGTACCTGTACCACTGAGTGATTTACTATCAGCGATCGTTGGATTGGGACTGGTGCTCCAGCAAACTCCACGGAACGTAACAGCCGAAGAGCCTTCGCTGGTTACATTACCACCGCAGGTAGCAGTAGCTTGCGTAATCGCTGTTACATCGTTTGTCGTTACTGTTGGCGCTGTCGTCACCGGGTTGTTCTTACTGCCATCTTTTGAGCAACTACCGGCAGTGATAAGTATAGCTAATAAGGTTACAGGAATAAAATATTTCATATTGAATAGTATTGATAAGCAAATGGTATAGTCCACCGCTAAAATAAGTGAGCAGGGCGCGGGAGGAAATGAGAATTATCCGGTGGCGGGAATGGGTGAGCAGGAGGAGAGAATTAGGAATTAAGAATCGAACACGGAATATCCAATCACGAAGTGAATACATTTATCATTCAAAGTACCCTTACGCCATATCGTAAGGGTACTTCATCATTCGATATTCCTTGTTCCGTGTTCGATATTCGATTCTTAATTCTTAATTCTTAACTCATAATTCCTAATTCTTCTCACTGTCCAATAATCTTCAGGAACTCGTCCTTCTTCCTCC
>JBDTPD010000604.1:0-3052 GCA_039932855.1 Chitinophagaceae bacterium
AATTTATTCATGGGATACGGCAGGATGTGCAACTTATCCCGCGTTTCATCAGGAAATTTAAAATCTTACATTGAGTAAAGCTGCTTTTTTTCTTCCGGATGTATATGCTGCCAAAAAAGACAGTAAGAAAGAAAGATTGGAAGTAAAAGAAGAAGGTGGTACCATCGCATTGGTGTTACTGAAAAATCTTGCTGCCAGGTGTGCATATCTGAGCCTGGTAGCGATGGTATTCTTCCTCGCTATCTCTTCATTCATGGATGTTTCGGGTTGGTTGGCTACTGCTTGCGGTATTATCGCTATTCTTATCGCGCTGTTTCCGGTGATATACGCTTTGCAAAAGAAAATGCTTACGTTATTGTTCAGTGGAATAAGTATTTTAAACATTGCACCCATCTGGTTTCTTTACCTCGAAGCTATATTACCAGGTTATGATGCCAATACCTATATTCAACCTGTTTACATTGTACAGGCTCTTTTCTGGATATCTGTATTTCAGTTCCTGGTAAATTTTATTTATGTTTTATGCTGGAATAAAGGACATGCCTTTTCTATCAGGTCTTTTTCTTTTTTAGAGTTCATTCGCCTCAAACCTCTTTTTTATATCAGAGTAACAATTGTTGCCTTTGTCATACCACTGATTTTCTTTTATTTATTTTATGGATCGGCTAGTATATTATGGACAGCCATGACCGCAGGCAGGTCGGAAGGAAGTAGTGGATTGCTTATCCGCGATTCAGTTGGAAGTTCCAGTTCCTTTATGCTTCCCTTTACTTGGATGTGGCAGCTTACACCTATATTTGGTTGTATCGCTTTCATTGCCTCGCCAAAGCGGTATAAATTTTTAGCAAGACTATCACTCCTGCTTGGGCTTGTTGTCATCTTCGTTTTTTTTCTGAGTGGATCAAGAGGTACAATGATCTTTGTAGCTACACCTGTGTTGTTCTTTTTCTTCTATTACAACTGGCACAGGGGATTTAAATTCTGGCTGCTTGCTTCTTTCCTGCTTATTATCCTGGTGGGTATTATGGAAGTGCAGGTAAGGTTCCGCGGTAATTTATTGGATGTTATAGCAGACCCGGCAAAGGCTGCGAAATTGCAGGGATTGAAATCAGCTACTACTTTTGATCCGAGCCAATCGCAACGTGATAATAACATGTATTTGTTTTGCCTGATGGTGAAAAGTTATCCTGATAAATATAACTATGAAGGGTTCAATGATTTTTTCGCTGTATTGGTGAATCCTATTCCCCGCTCGGTTTGGCAAAACAAGCCAATTCTGAATGGAGCAAAGGATATTACTAATCAATCTTCCTTTGTACTATCAGGTCCGTTGACCATGGGCACTACCAGTTTGTCTTTCTCTATTGTTGGAGATGCATATAAAACAGCGGGGTTGTTAGGACTGATGGCATATGCACTCGTATATGCCCTGTTTTTATTGTACTTCGATGGTATAATATATTATGCACGAAAGAAAAATCCACTTTCAGTAGGAATACTGGGCATGGCCTTATTTCTTGCATTCTGGGGATACCGTGCTTTTTTTGCATTGGTTTCTTTCTTGTACCCTGTAATCTTATTATTGATATTTTTCAGGTTGCTGAAGATGTTCCGAACAAAATGAAAATTACTTATACTGCTCCCAACCGCGCCCATCATTATCCATATGCCGAAGCATTGCATCGCGCAGAATACCTGCATGCATTTATTTCAGGATTTAGTCGCTTTAGTCCCAGATCGGCATTACCGTCGATCGGAAGCAAATTAAAACGTCATGATTTTTTTCAAAATTTATACCTCGCAAGTCTAAAGTTTAATTCAGGTTTTTTTATTTCTTCTCAATTCAATCATCTTACCAATTTTAGTCTTGATAAAGCTTCTTATAAAAGTGCGCGGGAGTCTGACGCATTTATTTTTTACCGGACAGAAGGTTATCACACCACCCGAAAATTAAAAAAGGAAGGCGCAAGTACCTTATGCATCATGGAAGAGGTGAATAGCCATGTAGATAATCAATACTCTATTTTGCAGCAAGAGTATATAAGCCTTGGATATGGCAAACATCCCGAAAAAATTCCTGATCATACCAAAAGATTGAAAGCCTATGAAACGGCCGACTATATTCTTTGCCCTTCTGAATTTGTCAAAAAATCATTTATTGAAAAAGGGTTTTCACCAGATAGATTATTGAAAGTTAATTTTGGATTTTCTGCCACAGTTCCGACTGTTGCTGTAAATAAATCTCAACACAAAGATCGTTTCAGGGTTTTGTATGTTGGACAGCTCAATTTCAGAAAGGGATTACGATACGCTATTGAAGCATTCAAACAATTAAAACATCCCAATAAAGAATTTATCATCGTGGGAGCCCGTTCAGGAGTAACAGGGTTAGAAAAAATAACGATTCCGAAAGAAGTTATATTTACCGGTAATCTGAAAGGGGAAGAATTGAATGATCAATACAGAAATGCTGATGTATTCATACTACCAAGCCTTGAAGAGGGACTGGCACTTGTGCAGTTAGAGGCGCTGTCTTTTGGTGTTCCGGTTTTGATTACTACTAATACCGGAGGAGATGATATTGTGAGTAATGGTGTACAAGGTTTTATCGTACCACCTGCGGATGCAAATGCATTAAAAGAAAAATTACAGGAAATGGCCGACGATAAACAATTGTTGAAAAAAATGTCAGAACAGGCTTTACTCGCCGCTCACTCTTATGGTAGCTGGGATATAGCTGTGGAAAAATTAGCTGGAATGCTGGAACCAATTATTCAATCAAGATAAAATATAACGTGCCAGCCACTATGTCACATACAGGTAACATGATCAATACAACCATACAAGAAGAACAGAGTAAGGCTGCTTCGCGGCAGGTAAAAAAAATTCTTTTGTTATGGTCGCCACTGGCAGATTATTCGATATCATGTTTCAGAGAACTGGCTAAGAAAAAAGGCATTGAATTATATATTATCTACCAGCCCGGAGAAAAGGATGCACCTTATAAGCAATTCGATCTTGGATTTTTTAAAAAAGTGATTGCGTATCAAAA
>JBDTPD010000605.1:0-3049 GCA_039932855.1 Chitinophagaceae bacterium
TCTTTTCCAAAATTGGTAATGCGATACGTGTTCAGATCCATACAGGCAATACCGGCATAAGCAGCGATCCATAGTTTATTGCCAATGACGATCATTGATGCAATATTGTTATCAGGCAATCCATCGTCTCGTGTAAACTGGCGGAAGGTTTGCCTTTCAGTATTGTAGCAGATCAATCCATTGTTGTTACTATTGATCCAAAGATTGTTTTGCTGATCTGCTGTAAATGCATTGACCTGTCTATCGGGTAATTTAATATAGGGGAATGAATCAACAATCCGGTCAAAGGTATTTGAACGTGTGTTGAAACGGACCAGGCCATGACCTGACACCCAGATATTGCCTTCCGCATCCTGTTTAATGCTATTGGGCCGTTGAATTTTCTCCAGCATTTTCCCATTGGATGGAATCAGCGTGACTTTTTTTGTGATCGCATCGTATTTATATAAACTGGAGGCGGCTATCCATATATTTCTATTCCTGTCACGGTACAGATCGGCGATCCAATCTTTACCATCCTTGCCGTCGATCCAATTTTCCAATGGTATTTTGGTAATTAAGTTTGTCTGCAGGTTTAATTGATAAAGGGGACCATTGGTGCCTACCAATAATGTATTGTCATCAGCCGCTGCAACTGATGAGATGTTGTCTGCGTCCTTTACAGATTTTCCAAAACTGAAACGTCGAATGAATTTTTGCTGTTTATCAAACTCCAATACGCCCGCATCTCCCAAAGTGGCAGCGAACAAATAATTGCTGGTGCCTTCAATACCATCTAATGTGATCTTTGGAAAATCGACTTCTAATGAAGGCGGTAATGTCCCTTGTGTTACATTAGAGCGTCTGTTATCTTCTCTGAACAATCCCTTTGTCGTTGCTATCCATAGATGATGATTCCTGTCCTCGATCAGATGGCGGCAATAATAAGTAGGGAAGTATTTTTTGGGAATCAGATCTACTTTGCCGGTAGATGGATAAAGCCTGATCTTATAAAACCCCGATGTGTTGTCAGTAATGTATATTAATGTGTCATTGACAGTTAGTATTTCTGAACGATAATCGAAATGTTCTCTTGCTTTTGTGAAAGGTATCTGGCTAAGTACTTTTTTATTTTCTGCTACATTAATATAAATAAGACTATCGTCATTTGAATCCATGATAAAAAATATACCGGGTATTGACTGGAAAAATTCATAATCATGAGCCGGGTAGTCGGTGAATTGTCCAAGCACGGGACAATCCGATGGTGTCATTTTTTTAAATATTCTTCTTGCTATATCATACAAGTACAAGCCGTAAGTGGAAGTGATCAGCAGATGATTTACATCTATCCACAACAAATCTCTTCCAAAACCAAAGCCTGTCGTCTGAGTTTGCTCGGCTGTATAATAATCAAAACGAAAAACAAGCTGACAGCTTTTATTAAAATGATAAAAGCCTGAGCGCGTCAGTAAAAAGATATCTCCATCTTCATTTCCCTGCCCTGCAATGACTGAATTGAATTTATACGCGTATTGTTTGTCATGGTAGGGAATAAAAATATTTTTTGTTTCAGTTGTACGTGTGTCTATGATATGTGCACCTCCTGTAAAAACGGCCAGCCGGTGTTTGTCGAGCCAGGTCATTCCTGTCAGCATTTCACCAGGTAATGACAGGCTATCATCGGTGCTATGAAATTGGATAAACTTAGTGCCATTAAATCTGTTCAGGCCTAATGTAGTGGAGGCCCATATATAACCGGTCGAATCCTGCGCAATGCCGGTAATAGTATTCTGTGAAAGTCCTTGTGCGGTGGTGTATTGAACAAAATTATTTTCATTAATCTCCTGTCCGAAGAGGTTATTGAAAGTAATCATCGGAATGACTAATGAGAGCAGTAATGTGAGAATCAGAGCGCGCCGGGTCATAGGTATTGCACCTTAAATTTTGTCCGAAGATACTTTGCCACACAATATGAAAGCTGCCCGAAACCGGGGAGTGGTAACCTGCCCCCGATCATGCCTGCCGGACTACCTTTCGTTAGTACAGAGACACCGTTGGTTGCAACAAACCGCAAAATATATTTCTATGGATAAGCGGCAACTGATACCGATAGAAAAAAAATAGCTACCGGTGGGAGGGGGCTAAGAGTTTACACGGAGTGGAAAAAATGGGGTTTGAAAAGTTTAAGGGTTTAAAGGTTTGATGGCTTCGCCAGTAAATGATTTATATAGAATAAATATTATTTGTGCCTCTGTTTTTTATGAATCTATATCGATTGCATAATTCAAATTTTCAAAAGTGAATTAGCGATCGTCAAGAATATTAAATGCGAAATCAGTTAACAACCCTTATTGGTGTAAGAAATATTTTTAAATAAATGCGGTGATCTAATATTGAAAAACAATTGATGCGAACGTGTCTGTGAGATTTGTGTAAATACATTTTCATAAAAATATTATTTGATCATTTAAACAAAATTTTATGAATCCGGCAGCAAACCTGATTATAGCTACTAACGATTTGCTGTTAACAACAAGAAATCTATCATGAAAAATAAGTTCATTCTATTTATATGTTCAGCAGTCATCGAAATGAGTTGTAGTCATAATACTAATGGAGATATGATGTCTGTGCCGCCAATACCACCTGTAGATACAACACATGCAGATACGACGCAGGTAGAAAAAACGGCTATCGTATCTACATTTGCGGGCGAAGGAACAAAAGCATTTGCTGATGGAACTTTATTATCTGCAAAATTTTCTTTTCCTGAAGACGTGACTATTGCAGACGATGGAACAATGTATGTATCAGATGTACTTAATTTTAAGATCAGGAAAATTTCCGGTGAGTGGTAATTGCGGGAGAACACCATAATGAGATAACACTGTAGAAAAAGAATTTTCTTCCAAACATTTATGAATTCCTCTTGGAGAATCAAAAGTTATAGTATTGGTTACTGCTGTAGAATTTTTCCATTGATGCGGAAGCATCGTTGTCATAATTTTTGTCTCCGCTCCTTCTTTCACTGTTGTTTGAAAAGTAAAAGTAGAAGTCATGGTAGCGG
>JBDTPD010000606.1:0-3027 GCA_039932855.1 Chitinophagaceae bacterium
GCCCGATAGCTCCTTCTATTTCACCACTCTCTACCCTTTTCAGGATGACGCGCTTCGGCTGGTGAGCGAGGCAAGAACCGGCTTCCATCTAACGGGGGGCACCGCATTGTCACGCGGCTACTTGAACCATCGGCTCTCTGATGACCTTGATTTGTTTGTAGTAAGCGGTAGTTCAGAGAAAGAAGAAAATTCTGCTATGCAGCAGGATCGTTTATATATCAATGATGGCAAAGGCAATTTTACTTATCAGGCAAGACTACTACCAGATACACGCGCCAGTGGTTCCTGCGTGGTTGGTTGTGATTATGATAAAGACGGCGATATTGATTTGTTCATAGGTGGTTGGGTAGTACCTGATAATTATCCATTGGCCCCAAGAAGTTATTTATTAAAGAATAATACCGGCAAATTTTCAGATGTCTCTGCTTTAGAGTTACCGCAACAGGGAAAGGTAGGAATGGTAACATCCGCTTTATGGACAGACTTTGATAATGATGGCTGGACTGATTTGATGATCACAGGGGAATTCATGCCTATCACATTTATAAAAAATGAAAATGGAAAACTATTATTTAATTCGCCAATAGCCGTTGATCATTCGCATGGTTGGTGGAACAGTATTACTGCCGGTGATTTTGATGAAGACGGCGATATCGATTATATCATTGGCAATCTCGGATTAAATACCAGGCATAAGGCAACTGCCGCTCAGCCTCTTTGTATTTACGCAAAGGATTTTGATAAAAACAAAGGAATCGATCCTGTCATGTGCTACTATGTAGGAGGGAAAAATTGTGTCTATCCTTCCCGCGATGAATTGATCGGGCAGATTCCTGCTATCCGCAAACGTTTTGATACCTATAAAAAATTTGCGTCAGCCACATTTGAAGAAACATTTACCAAAGAAGAACTGACAGATGCATTTATCCTGAAAAGTGAATGTTTTGAAACAAGTTATTTCGAAAACAAAGGAAACGGAAAGTTTATACGACATGCACTTCCGCTACCCTGTCAGTTTGCTCCTGTATTTGGTATGGTTACCGGTGATTATAACAATGATGGCCATTTTGATTTATTAATAACCGGTAATTCTTATTCAACAGAAGTGTCTACCGGCAATTATGATGCAATGACAGGCGTATTGCTGGTTGGGGATGGTAAAGGAAATTTCACTGCTATGAATTCTGCGACTACTGGTTTTATGGCTGATGGTGATTCAAAGGGTATGGTTCAGATAAATTCCGATGGTCATCCATCAGAAATACTGGTAGCGAATAACAATGGTCAATTGAAAGGATATGCGATCGCTAAAAATAATAATAAGCTTATCAGCGTAAATCAGGAGGATGTCTACGCTGTTGTAAATAAGAAGGATGGTACTTCTTTTAAACAGGAATTATATTTTGGTAGTACCTATCTCTCTTCTTCATCGCGGATGCTGAGTTATGGGTCAACGGTAAAAAGTGTAGTCATTTATAATAGCAAAGGAATAAAAAGAGAATATAAATATTGAGATTGGGAAATCGACTTCATCAGTAGATTATCCTGATGAAGTCGATTTCCCAATTTCCCAATTCCAAAATTTCCCAATCAGTCTAAAAAACATTTATGAAATACATACTGGTGCTCATTTGTTTGTTGCCCTTAACACTGTTTGCTCAAACACAGATCAATCCACCTGTGCATGATCCTGTAATGATCAAACAGGATAGTACGTACTATGTTTTTTGTACCGGTCGTGGTATAACCGTCTGGTCATCGACTGACATGAAGCAATGGAAAAAAGAAAACCCGGTCTTTGATAAAACCCCGGACTGGGCAGTTAAAGCCGTGCCTGGTTATATGGGACATACCTGGGCGCCGGATATCAGCTATCATAATGGTCAGTATTATTTATACTATGCTGTATCTGCATTTGGAAAAAATACTTCTTGTATCGGGCTGGCTACAAATAAAACATTATCTCCTTCTTCCAAAGATTTTAAATGGATCGATCATGGTAAGGTCATCCAATCTGTTCCAGGAAGAGATATGTGGAATGCAATCGATCCTAATCTGATCATGGATCAATCGAATACACCCTGGCTCACCTTTGGTTCTTTCTGGAATGGAATTAAATTGGTGAAGTTGAATAATGAATTAACAGCCGTAGCCCAGCCCGAACAATGGTATACGATTGCCAGTCGCCCACGTAATGTTATCTATCCTGATTCGGTAGCGGGTGATGCAGCTATCGAGGCTCCATTTCTTTTCCGGAAAGAAAATTATTACTACCTCTTCGTGTCTTTCGATTATTGTTGCCGTGGAGAAAAGAGTACATACAAAATGATGGTAGGACGTTCTGAACATATTGAAGGTCCGTACATCGATCGTGATGGTGTACCGATGAATATGGGTGGTGGATCAACGGTAATGGAGGGAGATAAAAACTGGAACGGGGTAGGGCACAATGCGGTTGTTAGTTTTGATGGCACCGATTATCTGATCTTTCATGGATATGATGCGAATGATAAAGGCATTTCTAAATTGCGGGTTGAAAAAATAAACTGGAACCGGGGATGGCCGACTATTATAAGGACATTCCAATAAATACGTAGAATCACGAATCACCCCCAGCTGCTAAAGGGGAGCAAGGAGGAAATAAGAAATTAAATATCGAACCTGCCTGTCCGGCAGACAGGCACGGAACAAGGAATCCCGATTATGAAGTGAATACACTTCATAATCGGGATTTTTCTTTACTCCCCTTTGTTCGATATTCTTTTTACATAAAAAAATACTCTAATTCCTTTGAAAATCCGGTGATTTGCGGAAAGGGGGAAGAAAGGATCATTATATGGCACTCCTCATTTATTAAGGATAACAAAAAGAAAATCATTGGCCTGCTTTGTTCCGGTGAAGATATCACTGAACAGCGCAAAGCAGCGACAAAGTTGAAGGAGAGCGAAGAAAACTATAGGACTCTTGTTGATAATATTTACCAGGTTGCCTTTGATGTCAAGTTCGATAAAAATTTAAAAAAGAAAT
>JBDTPD010000607.1:0-3023 GCA_039932855.1 Chitinophagaceae bacterium
CAGGTGATACATCATTGCAATAAAAAAGAAACTGTTTCCATTTTGGCTGATCGAGATATAACTCTTTACGGATATTAGCTTGTGTGGTTGAATCGCCTGTTTGTCCCATTATCAATCGTGAAGGATCACCAAAACCCTGGAAAAGAAAGAACACAAGTACTACTACCCCGATTAATACGAGCAGACCATAGAAGAGTTTTTTTATGATAAAAATGCCCAAGGGTTATTTTTCTATATTGATGGTACTACCTTAATATCTAATGAATCCAACAGACCATGAGTTTACTGAACGGGAAGCTTTGTTATTTTATTTATGACCTTATCAGTGCCGTGATAACTTTGTTTATCATCAATAGTTCCTTTTTCCAAAAGATAAATACATGGGCTGGTACGGGCAGCTGTTCTGATCGCTGTATTATCGCTTGTAAATATTTGTATATCGGCAAGAGCTGTATTCTTTAAATTAGTAATTGTTTCTTCCCGTTGACTTGTTATGATATATACAGGTATATTCTTTTGTTTAGCGGTTTGATATAATTTACTCATCTCATCCTTCCATTTGGAAACAGGGATATCAAAATTGCCGAGGTAGATCAATATGGCGTATGGTTGTGATAAAACGATGGTTGTAGAATCTTCGCCACTTACACCGGTTAACACAAAACCTTTGATAGGCGGCTCGTTATTACTTCCTTTACGGATGATCTTATCGTAGCGACTGACGAATTTATATGAAGAATCAAAATCAGCAGGGAACTTATCAGCTGTGAAATCGTAGTTCTTTCCATTCTTTGCATACACGAAACTGATGACTGTACTATCCTGTATCGCATTTTCAGGCATTTCCATTTGCCTGGGAATATTCTTTTCTTTTTTATACGCCAGGCAATCGAACATGGGAAGATAATTGAGCATGTACCATTGTATCACAAAACTCAAGACTGTTACTACTAACATTACCCAGGTATTCTTTGAGCTGCTGAATAATGGGGTGATCCATTTTCGTTTGACAAAAAGAAATACGATCAGAATGGTTAGCAGGATATCTTTTCCAAAAGATGTTAATGGTGTAATAGGAATACAATCGCCAAAGCAACCACAGTTCTTAAACTTACCGGAGAGATACGCATAACCAGTCAGGAACGTAAAGAAAATGATCAATAACAATAATAGCCAGCTGAATAATTTCATTCTCCATCCTACCAGCAATGCAACACCGGCAATGATTTCGAAGGCGATCATGACCACAGCGAGGAACAATGAATGTTCATGGAAAAAACTGAAAATGTGGATGAGAAAATTTTTCAGGAAAAAAGAACTCTGGCCAAGACCGGTGTTCCATATCTCGAAGAACTCTTCCATTTTATAGGCCAGCCCTAATGGATCATTGGCTTTGATCAATCCGGAGAAAATAAAAAGAAGACCGACAAAGACTCTGCAGATGTTGACGACGAGTTTCATATTAATTAAAGGTAAACAATATTAGGAATCGTGAGACGTCAGTCGTGAGACGTGAGACGTGAATCGTGAGTCAATTCACCACTGACGTCTCACGACTGACGACTCACGTCTCACGATTTCATCATGATCAACGCAAACACTCCATAGTTGACGATGTCGTGGTAATTGGCATCGATTCCTTCACTGATCAGCGTTTTACCATCATTGGCCAATATCTGGCGGATTCGCTGCAATTTCATTAAGATCAGGTCCACAAAACTTTCCTGGCTCATACTGCGCCACGCTTCACCATAATCGTGATTCTTGTCCTGCATCAGTTGTTTGCTATCAAGTACATATTTATCATACAAAGAAGAAACATCTGTCAATGGCATTTCTTCTGGCGCCTCAGCAGGAAGATCCAGTTGTATAAGACCAATGACTGCATAATTGATGATTCCCTTGAATTCGGCTGCGATGTCATCGGCTACTTTCTGATTGCCTTTAAGCTGGATCGTTCTTATCCGTTGCGCCTTGATGAAGATCTGATCCACAATGGAGATCGTGCGCAAAATGCGCCAGGCTGTTCCATAATCTTTGGCTTTCTTTAAAAAAATTTCCCTACACGAATTGACAGCGGTGTCATATTGCCGGTTTGTATCAACCATGGTTACTTTTAGATTTTGAAATTTTGGAATTGGGAAATTGGGAAATTTTCAAACCTATAAGGTTTGTCCTGTAATTCAGTAACTGATTAAAAGAGAAACCTTATAGGTTTGAACCCTCGGTCTAAGAAATCTCCCAATTCCAAAATTTCCCAATAGTTTCCTTCCCTATCTTTAGCGTCAAAAATAGTGAAACAAGCCGAATGTTTACATTGAATTGCAACGGACGATTATTAGTGATTGACAGGCCACTTGTCATGGGCATTATCAATAGTACGCCTGATTCCTTTTACGAAGGAAGCAGGTTTACCGGTATTGATGCCATATTGGATCAAACAGAAAAAATGATCCGTGACGGAGCTGATATTATTGATATTGGCGGACAAAGTACGCGCCCGGGTGGTGTGCAGATCAGTGCTACAGAAGAGATGAAACGTATTATCGGAAGTATTGAAGCTATTCATGCCCGTTTTCCACAAACATTTATTTCAGTCGATACCTATTATTCTTCGGTGGCAAAGCAGGCAGTAGCTGCCGGAGCTTCGTTGATCAATGATATCAGTGCCGGCACAATGGATGAGCAAATGATCGCGACTGTAGCATCTTTGCACGTGCCCTATATACTGATGCATATGCAGGGAAAGCCGGATACCATGCAGAAAGATCCGCAGTATAAAAATGTGACTACCGAGGTACTTGATTTTTTTATTAAACAAATCAGTTTACTGCGTGCAGCAGGTGTAAAAGATATAATTACCGATCCTGGTTTTGGTTTCGGAAAAACGATTTCGCACAATTTTGAATTACTCCGTCATCTCTCCGTATTTACTATCACTGGTTGCCCGTTGATGATAGGCATCTCGCGCAAATCAACTATTTACAAAACACTCGGCATTCCCATTGAAGAAGCATTGAATG
>JBDTPD010000608.1:0-3021 GCA_039932855.1 Chitinophagaceae bacterium
GAAACTTGATATTCATGATGCAGTTGTTTTATAATAATAAGCCGGTTTCCCGGATAGACAGATAAGGGAAGATAAGAATTAGGAATGTAAAATAAGGAATGAGAAATAAGAAATGAGAAAGTAACAGCCGTCAAGCTGTACTTTCTCATTTCTTATTTCTCATTCCTTATTTTACATTTCTTACCTACCTTTGCCAATGGATCATCCTACCTATTTATGCCCGACGTTTTAACACCCGAATTAATAGCCGTTTCCCATACCGATAAAGGGTTAGCCGCTATCGCCGATAAAGTGAGAAAGAATGAACGCATCACCGACGCAGACGCGTTATTATTGTTTGAAAAAGGAACACTCCCCTTTCTTGGATCATTAGCAAATTCTGTGCGTGAGCGCCTTCATGGTGATGTTACTTATTTCAACCGAAATTTTCATATCGAGCCCACCAATGTCTGCGTATTTTCCTGTCATTTTTGTTCCTATAGCCGTTTATATGCTCATCGTGATGAAGGTTGGGAACTCAGTATGCAACAGATGCTGGACATTGTAAAAAGTTATGATGGCAAACCTGTAACAGAGGTACATATCGTTGGTGGCGTACATCCAAAAATGAACCTTGAATTCTTTGCTGAATTGTTACGCAAGATCAAAGTGCATCGTCCCGAACTTCATATCAAAGGATTTACAGCGGTTGAACTTGATTATATGTTCCGCAAAGCAAAAATGTCTGTTGATGAAGGCATGAAATATCTGCATGATGCCGGTCTTGATTCATTACCCGGTGGTGGTGCAGAGATCTTTGCACCTGAAATACGTGAACAGATCAGTGCTGATAAAGTAGATGCTGATGGATGGTTACAAATACATGAGGCCGCGCATAAATTAGGAATGCATACTAATGCAACGATGTTGTTTGGTCATATCGAAAAATACGGACATCGTATCGATCATATGCATCGTTTACGTGAATTGCAGGATAGAACAAAAGGCTTCAATACATTTATTCCATTAAAGTTTCGTAATAAAGAAAATGACATGAGTCATGTACCTGAATCAACACTGATTGAGGACATGAAGATGTATGCGGTGGCAAGAATATACATGGATAATTTCCCGCACCTCAAAGCATACTGGCCGATGCTTGGCCGTCAGAACGCACAACTCAGTTTGTCATTTGGCGTCAATGATATTGATGGAACAATTGATGATACTACAAAAATATACTCGATGGCCGGGTCAGAAGAACAAACTCCTTCGATGAATACGGCACAGTTGGTCACGCTGATCAAACAAGCGCGAAGAAAACCTGTTGAAAGAGGTACTCTTTATAATGTGATCCGCGATTACAGTGATATAGATGGCAACGAGATCGAAACAAATCCACATTTAAATTGATCCGGTAAGTGATGAATTCTTTTTGAACACGGATGACACGGATTAAAAGGATGTTCACGGATTTTTTATTTGTCCGTAATCAGACTGACCTTTAACCCACGGTTTCAACCATGAGCTAATTACAGTTCTATTAAAGAAATTTATCCTTGTAAATCCGATAGTCATCGGATCCTTTAATCCGTGCCATCCGTGTTCAAAAAAAATCAAATCAGCACTGATTTTACAACTATTTGTTGTCGTCGCTATAGCCTGTAAGGATTTTCACATAGACTGGAAATCATTTTACCCTAATTATTCTAAATTACTAATGGTTTTGATTTATAATAAATACTATTTGAAATATACTTACAGATAGTAACCAATATCGGGTCAATCCATCGTTCAATTAATGCATGGGGATGACTTATTAAAATCCAAAATCGTATTTAAGATGATTACACTTTTACGAGTTGTAAAGTCATTCAACTCTACTCCCCTTCGGAAATACTTGCAGAGAATTTCACCTTCATCCGGAAAATTATTTTTTTCAGTAGCGTTTATTTCACTTCTTTTTAATGCCAGCATTGTACGTGCTCAAATCAGTAGTTATAGCTTCAGTACTTCTACAGGAAATGCCATGGAGACGGGGGTCTTTACTAATTTATTGGGAACTGATTTGGATGACGATGTATCATCAGTGACCGATATCGGGTTTACTTTTAAGTTTGGCGGAACAGACTATACCGATTTCAGCGTGACTTCTAATGGTATCCTTGAATTGGGAGGCTCAGCCACCGGTGCGTACGACAATGCTATCAACAGTCTATCGGGTTCTTATCTTGCGCCATACTGGGATGACAATTATACAGATTTTGATGGCAATGTGCAGTATAGAGTACAAGGCGCTGCCGGAAGCCAAAAACTGGTGGTTGAATATAATCTTTCGTCTTTAAGCTTCCCGGGCACTGCGGATAAGCATTTCCAAATATGGCTTTTTGAAACATCCAACGAGGTCATGTTTGTTTATGGAAGCGGAAATGATAATAATAGTGAATTCTCAACAGCTATTTTAACAGATGGAACATCTGATTTCATGAGTATTACCACGTCTTCTCATACAGCAAGTAAGATAGCTACAAATGATGCCAATGCCACCTGGCCCGGTGCAGGAAGAGCATACACTTTCACATCAAATTTCACATTACCTGTTTCATTACTGAACTTTAGCGGCTACAAAGATGGCAGCAGTACGCAACTGCGCTGGTCAACAGCAACTGAAAATAATAACAGTGGTTTCGAAGTGCAACATTCAACAGACGGAATTCATTATACTCCCATTGGCTTTGTAGGTACGCAGGCACCGGGTGGTAATAGTTCAGGTGTACTGACTTACAGTTTTACGGAAAATAATGTAACCGGTAAGAGGCAGTTTTATCGTCTCCGCCAGGTAGACTTTGATAATCGCAGCAAACTGAGTAATGTGATATTGATAAATGGCGACAAACCATTGACATTAGCATTTGATGGATTGTTTCCCAACCCCGCCAGTACTATTGCGAATGTATTGATCGCTACTCCGGATAAGGATCAGGTTACTCTATTCCTGACAGATATGGCAGGAAGAACAATTATACAAAAAGAAATAAAGAT
>JBDTPD010000609.1:0-3011 GCA_039932855.1 Chitinophagaceae bacterium
AGCAATATGCGATCAAAGCATTTGAGACATTCTCTATTGATTATTTATTAAAACCCATCAAAGAAGAACGGCTAGAACAAGCTATCAGGAAAGTAAAAGAATTTGGGCGGTTAAATAAATCCATTGATCTGCTGGGTTTACAGGAAATGATTCGCCAGATACAGTCGCCAGCGAAAGCAACAGCGTTACCAATTAAAACAGGTGATAGGATAACGCTGTTGCGTTTTGAAAACATTGTATACCTCGAAGCCAGCGACAAGTATGTATTTATTTATACAACAGATGGGCAGAAACATTTGACAGATCAATCACTGACGACATTATCAGAGAAGTTGCCTGCCCAGTTTTACCGGATACAAAAGTCTTATATATTAAATAAGGACAGGATCAGGGAAATGCATCGTCACTTCAACGGACGCTATTTATTCATTATGGAAGACAAATCGGGAACAAGACTTACATCTGGTCGTACCTACTACGAAAACATCCGGGCCGACTTTGGTCTCTGAAGCATTCATTTCACTTTTATAACTAATCAATGTACGGTGTACGATGTCAGATGTACGCCAGTCTGATAATTTCAGACATCTCTGCTATATTAATAGCGTACATCTGACATCGCATACCGTACATCGCGAATTCAAACCATTCGTCCGAAAAAGCAGGCATACTGTAACCCAATTGTAAGAGCTGCGTCAAACTTGGTATAAGAGATTAACGGCCGATCATCCCTAAATACGGCCGTTTAATTTAAAACAAGCATCTTGGTAATGCAAAGTACCTATCTTTGACCTGTAATAAATAACAGCTAGTACTAATTATATTAAAATAAAAGAAATGAGAAAGCTTTTGACTTCGCTGACAGTCCTTCTAACTACCTTAACCACAGTCAGCTATGCACAAACAACTGGTGGAAAGGTTACCGGTACCGTCATCGATGGCAGCACCAAAATCATAGAATCCGCCACTATTACACTGCTCCGGGCTAAAGATTCTTCAGTCGCCAAGCTTAGTGTAGCCGATAAAACCGGTCATTACAGCTTTGAGGCCATCCCTGAAGGAAAGTACCTGGTAAGCGTCACAGCAGTGGGTCATAGCAAGGGGTTTTCTGAAACTTTCAATATCGATCCTGCTCATACAACAGTAGATCTGAAAACAATTGAACTGGTACCGGTTGCCACCGCTATCGGTGGTGTAACGGTAAGTGCAAAAAAGCCACTGATCGAACAAAGGATTGACAGAACAATTATAAATGTGGAAGCATCAATTACCAACGTAGGAAGTTCTGCACTGGAAGTATTGGAAAAATCACCTGGTATCACGGTAGATAAAGATGGCAACATCAGCCTGAAAGGAAAACAAGGTGTACAGATATATATTGACGGAAGACCAAGTTATTTGAGTGGTGCTGACTTAGCCAACTTATTGCGCAGTATGAGTGCAAGTCAGCTGGAGCAGATCGAGATTATGACTAACCCACCTGCGAAATATGATGCAGCTGGTAACTCAGGTATTATCAACATCAAAACAAAAAAGAATAAACAATACGGATACAACGGAAGTTTGAATAGCAGTTATGGACAGGGACGTTATGCAAGATTCAGTGAGAATTTTACTTTCAATTATCGCGCTGGTAAAATAAATCTTTTTACTAACCTGAGTTACTACCATAATCATAGAGGAGAAGAGTTATACATCAAACGTAATTTCCTTGATGAAGTGACTAAAGATGTAAATTCCAAATTTGATCAGACTACGGGAATGAAGAACCGGGGAGATAACTACAATGCAAAAGTGGGTGCCGATTATTCAGTATCGAAAAAGACAACAATCGGTGTAGTGTTAAGTGGATACGTTAATCCAAGCACCTGGCAGAGCCGTACCAGTACAGATATTTTTGATCCGAATGGTGTGTTGACTGATAAAGCAGGCGCTTATACAGAAAATAATGAAAAATGGAACAACCTGAGTGGTAATGTCAACTTCCGTCACACGTTTGATTCGACTGGCCAGGAACTGACTACTGATTTTGATTATATCCAATACAGATCTACCAGCAGACAGCCATTGATGAGTACATACTATACAAGTATGGGAGCAGTTACCGGTATGGATACATTACTTGGCAATCTTCCACAGGACATTACGATCTATAGCGGTAAAATGGATTATTCAAAACCATTGAAGAAAGGTGCAAAGTTTGAAGCAGGTATCAAAACCAGTTATGTGAAGACGGATAATAATGCAACGTATGATAGTTTGCAGAATGGTCAAATGGTTCATGATTTCAACCGCAGTAACCATTTCGTGTACCAGGAAAATGTCAATGCAGCCTATGTGAATTATACTCGCCCGCTGGGAAAAAAATGGAGTGGTCAGTTAGGTCTTCGTTTGGAAAATACGATCGCGAAAGGAAGCCAGTTAACAACAGGTATTAATTTCAAAAGAAATTACACACAGCTTTTCCCAACAGCGTATTTACAATACAACCTGAATGATAAGAACCAGTTTGTATTAAACTACGGACGCAGGATCAACCGTCCTGACTATGGTGATCTGAATCCGTTCATTCACTTCCTTGACAGGTATACATTCGAGCAAGGTAATCCGAATCTGAAACCACAGTTCAGCCACAATATTGAATTGAGTCATACATACGGAGGATTTTTAACGACTACACTTAACTATTCCCAAACTGATGATATCATTCAGCAGGTACTCGAACAAAACGAAGCAACAAAAGAAACATTTATAAAAAAGGCAAACATTGCCAGCCGTAAACAATATGGTATAGCAGTAAGTGCTTACAAAAAGATCAATAAATGGTGGAGTGGTAACGTATATGTAAATCTTTATAACAACCGCTTCAAAGGAATTGTGAACAACGACTATATTTCAATCGGTGCTACAGGAGGGATGATACAGTTGCAACAACAGTTTGAATTTGGTAAAGGATGGGCCGGTGAAGTAAGTGGTTTCTATCGCAGCAAGGCAATCGAAGGGGTTATCGC
>JBDTPD010000610.1:0-2970 GCA_039932855.1 Chitinophagaceae bacterium
TACAGGAACCAAAACCTTCTTTATCCATTTGAGCCACCATGTTGATAGCACGATTTTTTCTTTCCGGTTCGCCTTGTGGCAACAATGATAAGTGCGCCACTTTAGCAGAAAGGAATAACATCGCAGATGAATTCTTACAAGCTGCAACGCAGGCGCCACAACCAATACAGGCTGCTGCTGCGAATGCCTTATCTGCTTTATCTTTTTCGATAGCTACAGCGTTTGCATCAACTGCATTACCGGTATTGACGGAAATATAACCACCAGCTTGTATAATGCGATCAAAGGCAGAACGATCTACCACCAGGTCTTTAATAACAGGAAATGAATTTGCACGCCATGGTTCTACAACGATCGTATCTCCATCTTTATAAGCACGCATGTGCAACTGGCAGGTAGTATTTGCGTGCCATGGTCCATGAGGACGACCATTGATATACATTGAACACGTACCACAAATACCTTCACGGCAATCATGGTCAAAAGCAATCGGGTCTTTTCCTTCATGAATGAGTTGCTCATTAAGCACATCAAACATTTCGAGGAAAGACATTTCCGAAGAAATATCTTTTACCTGGTAAGTTTCAAAACTTCCACCTGCTTTTGAATTCTGTTGACGCCACACTTTTAACGTCAGGTTCATCATGTAATGTTCCATATCCGCTTAGTTTTCTATATTGAAATCGTTTAACTTAATTAACGGCTTGACTGTTTGTTTGCCTTTTTTATTTACCAATAATTTGCATCCTTCCTGAGAAATTTTTCTCTCCTCATATGAGCCGGTCACAAGGTTCTCATCTTTATAATCTGCGCCGGCAAAATCATCCAGCTTCTCACACCTTTCCACATTCCAATAAGAGTAGCTTGTTCTGCCAATCAGGTAAAAATCATTTTGCTGATACCTGAATTTATAATGAGATCCCCAACGCCAGCTGCTGCCACCATAATGATTAATGGTCAGTATATTTTTATCAATCACCAGGCTGGAAAACGGATCACCAAATACACCTCCGCATTCTTTACATAATAAAGCACCCGCTGATTTGCCTGCTAACATATATCCTTTGCCAGTATTGAACAATATCAGCAATAATCTTGGCGGCATACTATCGATATCATCCTTTGCCGGATCAAAGTTTGTTTCTTTCGCCGATGCAAGTGCTAATACCGCGTCACTTAATCCATCTTTATTCAGATCACCAGTTGTTGTACTCAATGTATCATAGCCTTTTGGTATGAATGCATTGATAGTAGTACCGCTTTTTGGGATCTTAGAAAGAATATCTTGTGCAGATACGATGCCTGTTATAAAAAGAACTACCGGTAATATTGCAATTTTCATGTTACTTATAACTCCTTTGAGTTGGTTTCGCCACTTCAAACTCCAATACTTCTTTATTTAATTGCCAATCGCTATCAGCTTTGTATTCCCATGCTGACACATACGTAAAGTTTGCGTCATCGCGTTTTGCTTCGCCTTCTTCCGTCTGACTTTCTTCGCGGAAATGACCACCACAACTTTCATTTCTATTAAGTGCATCTTTACACATCAGTTCTCCCAGTTCAATAAAATCAGCAACACGACCGGCCTTATCCAATTCAGGATTCATTTCTTTGATACTTCCGGGTATTCTCACATCACTCCAGAACTCTTTTTTCAATTGCTGAATTTCAGTGATGGCTTCCTGCAGCCCTTGTGCATTACGAGCCATGCCGCATTTCTCCCACATGATCTTGCCCAGGCGCTTATGAAAACTTTCTACTGATTGTTTTCCTTTAATGTTCATTAATGTATCGATGCGTTCCTTAACGGCTTGTTCTGTTTTTTCAAATGCTTCGTGCGTAGTTGGAATTGGTTTGGTACCAATTTCATCAGCGAGATAATTACCAATGGTATAAGGGATCACGAAATAACCATCAGCCAGGCCCTGCATCAATGCAGAGGCCCCGAGACGGTTAGCACCGTGATCGCTGAAGTTAGCTTCACCTAATGCGTAAAGACCGGTAACATTTGTCATCAGTTCATAATCTACCCACAATCCACCCATCGTATAGTGTACCGCCGGATAAATTCTCATTGGTACCTCATAAGGATTTTCACCGGTGATCTTTTCATACATATCGAAAAGGTTACCGTATTCTTCTTTGACCACTTCTTTACCGAGCCTGATCAATGTTTCCATATCAGGATTTTCGATACCGAGTTTACCAGCTTCTACACGACCATACTTATTGATAAGATTGTGTTTGAAATCAAGGTATACTGCTTGTTTGGTAGTCCCTACACCATAGCCAGCATCACATCTTTCTTTTGCTGCACGGGAGGCCACGTCTCTTGGTACGAGGTTACCGAATGCAGGATATCTTCTTTCGAGATAATAATCGCGTTCATCTTCGGGTATATCATTCGCTTTGCGCGGATCGTCTTTTTTCTTTGGCACCCATATACGACCATCATTCCGCAATGATTCCGACATCAGGGTGAGTTTGCTCTGATGATCGCCGGTTACAGGAATACAGGTAGGATGTATTTGGGTAAAACAAGGGTTACCAAAAAAGGCTCCTTTCTTATGTGCTTTCCATGCCGCGGTTACATTACTGCCCATGGCGTTGGTACTTAAATAAAATACGTTACCATAGCCACCACTGCATAATAATACTGCATGACCGAAATGACGTTCGAGTTCACCGGTGATCAGATCACGGCAGATAACACCTCTTGCTTTTCCATCGATGATAACAACGTCAAGCATTTCATGACGGCTATACATCTTTACATTTCCCAGTGATACTTGTCTTTCGAGCGCCTGGTATGCGCCGATCAGTAATTGCTGACCGGTTTGACCAGCGGCATAAAAAGTACGTTGTACCTGTACACCACCGAAAGAACGGTTACTCAGCAATCCACCATATTCGCGGGCAAAAGGAACTCCTTGTGCCACGCACTGATCAATAATATTAGTACTTACT
>JBDTPD010000611.1:0-2963 GCA_039932855.1 Chitinophagaceae bacterium
GGTAATCAGTTGGCAGTTCTCAGTTGGCAGTCGGCAGTTGGCAGTCGGCAGTCAAACTCCGATACCAGTAAGAGAATTACAGGCATAGTGAAATGACTGCCAACTGAGAACTGAACTCTGAACTTTCCACATACAGCACCTGTATTTTCCCCGGAAAGATTCTATTGGCCTGTTATTTGTGAAATTGTACCTTGTTTAAAACCCAATCGTATGATAAAAACCAGCCTGGTCGTAAGGGTCTTTCGCTTCATACTTTTCCTCTTTGGTTTCGTCCTGTACCTCATTCTTTTACAGGGGTGCAAGAAAGATGTGAAGCATGTTGGTGCAGGTACAAATCCTCCAACAACAACGCCGCCTGTAACGCCTCCTCCTGCTGGTTCGGCCTGTTCTGCAATAAAAGCCAATGCTGAGAACATTGATATTTTCCCTGCTGATAATCCATGGCGCCTCGATATTTCTACTGCTCCTGTTGATCCATACAGTAGCCAGATCACTGCTGGTTTTTCAGCAAATGGTATCAAAGCAGATTTTGGTAGTGGACTTTGGGAAGGTGCACCAATTGGTATACCATATATAGTAGTATGTGGCAATCAACCTAAAGTAGCTATTAATTATACTGACTATGGTGATGAAAGTGATCCAGGTCCTTTTCCTATTCCGATCACTGCACCCATTGAAGGCAATGGCGATGGTGATTCACATGTAATTGCTGTTGACCTTGAAAATAAAATTCTGTACGAATTATTCGACGCGCATGTAAACGGAAATCATTGGGATGCTGCTTCCGGCGCGATCTTTCATTTGAATTCAAATACAATGCGTCCTGCCGGATGGACGTCTGCTGATGCAGCGGGACTTCCTGTGTTTGCAGGCCTTGTTCGTTATGAAGAAATATTAAAAGGAGAAATCGATCATCCTATCCGCTTTACCCTGGGTTCATCATTGGTAAAGCCTGCTTATATTTATCCTGCCCGTCATAAGGTCAGCAGCAGTGGCGGACAATATACACTTCCATTCGGTGCACGCATACGATTAAAGAGCACTGTGAATATCAGTACATACTCTGCAACGAATCAAATCATTCTTCGCGCTATGAAGAAATATGGATTGATCCTCGCCGATATCGGCAGCAACATGTATATCAGTGGTGCACCTGATGAACATTGGAACAACAGCGATCTTCAAAAACTTGGACAGTTACATGGGTCAGATTTTGAAGTTGTGAAATTTAATAATTAGTTAGCTAAAGGGATTAAGAATTATGAGTTATGAAATATGAATATAGCGTGAGTTCAATGGGCCATTTATAATTCATAACTCATAATTCTTAATCCCTTTCTAATTCCTTATTTTTAATTTCTTATTTCTCATTACCATGCCCCTTCCTGTTTATAATCGTATTGCCGGTCAGCGGCTGAATCGCGTCGAAGCGTTAAGTGATGGTGTCTTTGCTATTGCTATGACATTGCTCGTGCTTGAATTGCGTATACCAGTCAATGATGCTATACGATCAGAGGCTGATGTCTGGAGGATTTTTGTACATCTCAAAGCAGAATTGCTTACCTATTTCCTGAGTTTTATGACACTTGGTATTTTCTGGGTAGGGCAGTCGGTACAATTTCAATACATCGTAAAAAGCGATAGAAATTTATTCTGGATAAATATCTTATTCCTGATGCTCGTATCGCTTCTGCCTTTTACTACTTCTTTCCTGGCGCGGTATATTGAGTATAAGGCAGCGATCATTGTTTACTGGATAAATATCCTGCTGTTAGGTATTTTTATTTACATCAACTGGATATACGTGATGAAGCATAATTATGCTGCAACGGAAGCGGGATCTATTGAAGCGATTGATAAAGCGTTGAGGAAACGGGTAATTGTTGCGCAATCATTGTATGCCGTAGGTATGTTGCTTTGTTTTATCAGTACTTATGCCAGTATCATCTTTATTATTCTTGTACAACTTAACTATGCTTTTGCCATTGTCGGTTCTGGTAGGGCAAAAAAGACACCGGGTAAATAAATTAAGTCAAACAGTTGGGTCTATTTATTTTTAGATTGTTTCTTCTTACTTGCCTTCGCGATCTTATTATATTCTAATGCAAGTCCAATCCAATAATCAAAATCTTTTTCTTTATCTATTCCTTCCGGATCAACCAGTACGATTCCTTTCATCGGGCGGCCAGTAAATGTCATTATACGACAGCCTTTTTTTGTCAATGCTTTTTCATGTTGTTCGGCTCCTATTCTTACCATCAACGATTCTTTATAAATACCTAAACACATTTTTTCATCTACCATAAAAGCTACGCCACCAAACATTTTCTTTTCTTCAAAAGAAATTTTTTTTCGTGTCAGTGAACTATTAACACGTTCAGCAAGATGAATATCGTAAGCCATATAACTTTATTATGGATAGAGTATAGGTTCCAGTTCTAATACCTGGTGCAAATGATGCTTCAGGTGTTTTATATAATCAATAGCCAGCCATTCAATCGTATGCATTTCCTCTGTAAGTGAAGTGCGCTGAGCAATAACACTGCTGGTGTTTTTAAGAATAGCTACCATATGTTTATTTAATAAAAACCAAAGATCAATAACATCATCTGTGTCATATTGCTGGTAACCGGCAATAGCTACCCATTTATCCTGGTCATATTTTACCTGTGGATTATTTTCATATTGCGCCACCACGAACCGGCGAATATTATTCTGCGCTGAATCGGCGAGATGACCAATGATCTCTTTCTTACTCCATTTGGAAGGATTTGGTTTAGCCATCATTTCTTTTTCGGAAATGCTTCGTAAACCATTTAGATGTTGATTGATGAGATGCTCGAGTTCCGTTGCTATCAGTAACATACTATAATTGTTAGTGGTAGCAAGTTACGATGAGCCTGTAATTATTATTTAAGAGAATAATCAGAAATTATGCACCATTACCAAACCGGAACTTTCTC
>JBDTPD010000612.1:0-2953 GCA_039932855.1 Chitinophagaceae bacterium
AACAATTTCTTCTATACAAACCCCCTCGCCGCTTCGGTAGACTACTCTTATCATTTGCGCTGGGAAGGTGGAAGGCAACCTTATATAAAATTATCTAATTGCTGTCCCCCAAATGCTGTTCGTACAATGGCAGAGGTTAGTGACTATATGTATAGTCTTTCCAATGATGGATTATATGTAAATATGTATGGCGGAAATATACTCACTACAAAACTCAGGAATGGAAATGCTGTTAAACTCGAACAGCAAACAGATTATCCATGGGATGGCCACATTACTATTAACATAAAAGAAACGGCGTCAAAAGAGTTTGCTATCTATCTGCGCATTCCTGATTGGTGCAATCAATATGTTTGGAAAGTCAATGGTGTTACACAGGGAAAAAATCTGAAAGATAATACCGGATATGTAAGAGTACAGCGATCGTGGAAAGCGGGAGATAAAATCGAGCTAGTTTTGAATATGCCTGCTACATTGATCGAATCAAATCCATTGGTAGAAGAAACGCGTAACCAGGTTACTGTCAAACGTGGCCCGGTTGTCTATTGTCTTGAATCACCGGATATCAAAGAAAATGTTTTTGATATTGCTATTCCTGCGACTATTAAATTTTCTCCGCAATCAATGACAATCGATAAAGGAAGAGTGATGAGCCTTGTAGGTGAAGCACGATTGCTTCCGAAAAATGATTGGAACGATGTATTGTATAAACAAGTTGACCCAACGACACAACCTGTCAGGATTAAACTAATTCCTTACTATGCCTGGGCCAATCGTGGTAAGTCAGATATGACTGTCTGGATGCCATTGATCAGGTAATAAAATGAGTTGACAATAGAATAAGAATGGAAAGAATTACTGCGACATATTTAATTGAAACGCCTTTGCCGCCTTCGGATGCGGCAGCTATTCTAGCCGGCGAGCAATCCTCTGGGACTTTCGTTGCTATTCCCGGCGAGACAGATGAACTCAAACAACGATTTGCTGCAAGAGTAGAAAGTATAGAAGAACTTGAGGCGGTCAATACTCCGTCATTGCCTGCTGCTACTGATCATAAAGGAAAATATAACCGCGCTGTTATTAAAGTTTCATGGAGTATTGAAAACTTTGGATATAATCTTCCTGTATTGATCTCGACCTTGCAGGGCAATCTCTATGAATTAAGACAATTTACTGGCTTACGATTAATAGATATTGATCTTCCGGCATCATTTGGCGCTCATTATAAAGGCCCTTCATTCGGTATCGCTGGTTGTCGTCAACTTACAGGTGTAAAGGAACGACCATTGATCGGAACCATTATCAAACCCAGTATAGGGTTAAGTATAGAACAAACAGCAGCAATAGTTAAGACACTTGCCGAAGCTGGTATTGATTTTATAAAAGATGATGAACTGCTTTCTTCTTCAGCTAATTCTTCTTTTAATGATAGGGTTGATGGAGTTATGAAAGTGATCAATGCGCATGCTGATAAGACTGGCAAGAAAGTCATGTATGCCTTTAATATTACCGGCGAAATAGATGAGATGTTGCAACGATATGAAAAAATCTTAAAGAAAGGCGGCACCTGTGCAATGGTCAGTATTAACAGTGCTGGTCTTTCTGCTGTAAAAAAAATATGCGATACCGGTCAGTTGGCGATTCATGCACATCGGAATGGTTGGGGAATGCTTACCCGTCATCCATTATTAGGAATCGATTTTAAAGCTTATCAAAAAATATGGCGTTTGGCCGGTGTTGATCAATTGCATGTAAATGGTATTCAAAATAAATTCTGGGAAACAGATGATTCGGTAGTGGCATCGATCAAAGCTTGCTTAACACCTATGTATGATCATCAGAGAGTATTACCTGTTGTGTCATCTGGTCAATGGGGTGGGCAGGCACCTGAAACGTATCGTCGTACACAAACAATCGACCTCTTGTATATGGCAGGTGGTGGTATCATGGCGCATCCTTCCGGAGCTACAGCAGGTGTGCATGCATTGCAACAAGCATGGCAGGCAGCTGTGGATGGATTAAGTATTGAACAAGCTGTAGCGATCTACCCGGAATTTGCATTATCAGTAAAAAAATTCGGAAACAAACAATAACGTGAACAAACAAAACAACTTGTTACTGGCTTTTTATGGTGATGATTTCACTGGCTCTACTGATGCACTTGAGTTTCTCAGCAGGGCAGGAGCAAGAACCAAATTGTTTCTGGAGCCGCCCACAGCTGAACAACTATCACGTTATCCTGATCTGGATGCATTCGGTGTGGCAGGAATGACAAGATCGATGCCGCCAGAGGAAATGGAAAACATATTATTACCTGCTTTTAAACTTATCAAACAATCGGGCGCAAGTCATGTGCATTATAAAGTTTGCTCAACGTTTGACTCTTCCCCATCTACCGGCAGTATCGGTAAAGCCATTGATTGTGGTGCTATTGTTTTTGAGAATAGATTTATTCCGTTACTGGTAGCAGCTCCTGCATTGGGCCGCTATTGTGTATTCGGAAATCTGTTTGCTAAAATGGGTATTGCCAGCAATGGAAATATCTACCGGCTCGATCGTCATCCATCAATGAGCAAACATCCTGTTACTCCCGCTGACGAAAGTGATCTGCGTCTTCATTTATCCAAACAAACAACAAAGAAAGTTTGCCTGCTCGATATTCTCCAGTTCTCTAAAACAAAAGAAGAGATCAATAAAGAATGTGATAACCTCGCTAATCGTGGCGCTGAAGTGATATTGATAGATGCACTCTACCAGGATCAATTATTAAAAATTGGAGAACTGATCGATTCATATACCGGGCGTAATGCTTTATTCTCTGTTGGTTCATCCGGTATAGAAATGGCGCTCGGACAATATTGGAATGAAACAAATGTATTGAAGCCGGTAACCGAATGGAAGGATCCCGGATCAGTCGATTCGGGCTGGTCTGCATTTTTCGAAGGCTTTGAGC
>JBDTPD010000613.1:0-2946 GCA_039932855.1 Chitinophagaceae bacterium
GTAGCTTTTGCGGAAGCGATTGGATTGGGAGATATTGACACATTAAAGAAATATGAAAACAAATTCAATGCTGTCGATTTCAGTAAGCCAACTAATAACGGGATGATATTAATGCAACTGGCGGTGCATGGTCATCAGCCTGCTTCTGCAGAGTGGCTGATCAATCATGGTGCAGCATATTCTGTATTGGATGCGTGGGATCTTCATTGGGAAAATCGAGCGGAACAATTATTGAAGGAAAATCCTTTATTGGTGAATCATTTATACGGAGAGACGAAGATCAGCTTACTTCATATTGCAGCGGAAAGAAACGATATAGCGCTAGCCGAATTAGCATTAAGCGCCAACCCTGACCTCACCATAAAAGACAGAGTTTATCAAAGCACCGCGCTGGGCTGGGCAGTTCATTTAGGGCGAGTGGAGATCGCGGGTTTGATAAAAGCAAGGACAATTTAGAACTATATCTTTTCCGTGACTCTCTGTGCCTTCTCTGTGGTCCTCTGTGTCAAAGTCCTGGAGTTATGTTTCAAGTTAAATGATAATGATACAAAGTGCTTTATAGGAATTGGACACAGAGGACCACAGAGAAGGTATAGAGAACCACGGAGGAATAAACTATTTCGTAATTATCAATTCCATGTATTGCGCCATTTCTAGCTGGTATGATCTCGCCGCTTCTTTGGCTTTTTCTGCAAAATCTTCTTTATTGGAAACATAAATAATCGCGCGGCTTGCATTCACCAATATTCCGCAATCTTTGATCATCGCTTTTTCGGAAATTTCTTTCAGACTTCCTCCCTGCGCACCAACACCTGGCACCAGGTAAAAATGTTGTGGCGTTATTTTCCGGATATTAATAAACTCATCCGTTTGTGTAGCTCCTACTACAAACATGATATTGTCCGGGCTACCCCATGAAGAAACTGTGCGTAATACTTTTTCATATAATAATTCATCTCCTGCTGACTGTAATTCAAAATCCTTTGCTCCTTTATTGGATGTAAGTCCCAGTACAATCGCCCATTTGTCTTTATATTCTAAAAATGGAGTCACACTATCTTCTCCCATATATGGCGCTACCGTAATAGAATCAAAAGGAAGTGTATGGAAAAATGCTTTTGCGTATTGCGAAGAAGTATTACCAATATCGCCACGTTTTGCATCAGCGATAGTAAAAATGTTTTTAGGAATATAGTTAACGGTCTTCTCCAGTGTTTGCCATCCCCTCACTCCCATTGCTTCATAGAAAGCAGTGTTGATCTTATAGGCAACGCAATGATCTTTGGTAGCATCGATGATTGCTTTATTGAAAGCAAACATCGGATCTTCTTCCGATAAAAGATGAGCCGGCATTTTTTCAATATCGGTATCAAGACCAACACAGAGATAAGATCGTTTTTGAAATATTTGTTCAACCAGTTGCTGACGTGTCATCGTTAATTTTTCAGAATTTGTCGCAAGGTATTGGCAAAATGCCAAACTTCTTCAAAAGTATTATATAATGCTACCGGGGCAAATCTGATCAGATCAGGTTCGCGCCAATCAGTGATGATACCGGCCGCGGTTAATTTCTCAAATACGGCCCGCCCATTCTCCAGCATGAGCATAGAAACCTGGCAGCCTCTTTCATTTTCGTCGCGTGGCGTGAGTACTTCTATTTTCTTGCCAGGCAAAGATGATTGCACATCATCCAATAACCACCACAGATAACTGGTCAGCTTTTTCGCTTTTGTTTGAATGTGATCCCAACCAGCTGCTTCTACTGTATCCAATGCAGCTTTATGCGCGGCATATAATAACAATGAAGGCGTACTCAATTGCCATCCTTCTGCAGAATGAATAGGATTAAATCCTTTTTGCATTTTGAATCGCGTGGATTTATCATAACCCCACCAACCGGCATACCGGGGGATATTTTTATCAGTATGAAAACGTTCATGGATATAGGCGCCACCTACAGCACCGGGACCTGAGTTAAGATATTTGTAAGTACACCAACAGGCAAAATCAACATTCCAGTCATGTAATTCCAAACGAATATTACCAGCCGCATGCGCAAGATCAAATCCGGCTTTTGCTCCGGCTTTATGAGCCGCCTTCGTTATAGCTTTCATATCGAACACCTGTCCGCTGTAATAATTCAACCCGCTGAATAAAACTAAAGCCAGTTCATCTTTATGATCGTCGATCGCTTTCAGAATATCTTCTGTACGAAGCGTATGTTCACCTGCACGCGGCTTTACCTCAATGACAATCTCATCAGGATTTAAACCATAATGACGGATATGCGTTTCGAACATGTATTGGTCACTGGGAAATGCTTTTGCTTCGCAGAGTATTTTATTACGTTTACCGGTTGGTTGATAAAAGCTGATCATCATCAGGTGAAGATTGACGGTCAGTTGATTCATCACAGTGATCTCCGATGGTAGTGCGCCTGTAATAGTTGCTAATGATTCAGTCAATTGATCATGATAATCCATCCATGGTTCATCTCCCATAAAAAAACCTTCCACGCCATACGTTCCCCATTGATCAAGAATTTTACCTAATTCTTTCTCCGTGGTTTTAGGTTGCAGTCCCAATGAATTGCCAAGAAAATAAATTTGCTGCCGCCCCTTATGTGTTGGGATAATAAATCTGTTACGGAATTCTTTTAAAGGATCGCTCTGATCGAATTGCTGTGCAAATGATAATGAATTTTCAAATTGCATAATTTTCATTTAGAAAAACTTTTTTTCGCCGGGAAGGCAAAATCATAAAAAACATCCGTGAAAATCGATTTCATCTATGCCATCCGTATTCTGTATTCAATTCTTAATTCATAACTCTAAATTCATAATTCTTCTCCCTAAATAGTTCCCGTGCTTCCTCCATCAACCGGTATACTCACTCCATTCACAAACGACGCGGCAGGTGAAGCAAGAAAGGCAGCCATCGCAGCAA
>JBDTPD010000614.1:0-2945 GCA_039932855.1 Chitinophagaceae bacterium
GGGTAAAGTAGATTGTTTACAATTCTACCATTCCTTCTTTAACATCCACTAGCCACTCGCCAAACCCCTCTAGCCTTTTACCAGCTATTTCCTATCAGCCTTTGTTGTAAAAGAAGTATTTTTAAGGACATTTTTATTCAACGAACTGATTGTGTATGAATAGGGTTTTTAAGGCTTTACAGATATTCTTTCTACTGATCCCCACCATTTCTGTTGCGCAATATCATAGCCGGCTTTCTGCCAGTGAATGGACAGATAGCGTATTCAACAGCCTTACAGAAGATGAACGGATCGCACAACTGATGGTTATACGGGCTCATTCCAATCTTGGTCCCGATCATATTGCCAAAGTGGTAGAAGATATTCGTAAGTATGATGTTGGCGCGTTGTGTTTTTTCCAGGGTGGCCCGGTCAGGCAAGCTAATCTTACCAACTATTATCAAAGCATCTCTAAAACACCCTTGATGGTAACCATGGATGGTGAATGGGGATTGGGAATGAGATTGGATAGCATCACTAAATTTCCTTACCAGCTTACATTAGGTGCATTGAATGATTCTGATGTTATTTATAAAATGGGACAGGCAGTTGGTCAGCAATTCAAACGACTCGGTGTACAGGTAAACTATGCGCCGGTTGTTGATATCAATAACAATCCGCAAAACCCGGTAATTGGTTATCGTTCTTTTGGTGAGGATAAAGAAAAAGTAGCCCGCTTCGGTGTAGCCTATATGAAAGGAATGCAGGATGCTGGTATCATGGCCTGCGCCAAACATTTTCCTGGTCATGGTGATGTAGATGTTGATTCACATCTTGATCTGCCGGTGATCAATAAAAGCATGGATCAACTTGAAGCAACAGAGCTAATGCCATTCAAGGCGCTTTTTAAAGCCGGTGTTGGTAGTGTCATGATCGCACATCTTTCTGTTCCTGCTATTGATGATACGCCCAATAAAGCCACTTCTATTTCTAAAAAGAATGTAACGGGTCTGCTGCGAAATGAATTGGGATATAAGGGTCTTACGTTCACCGACGCATTGGAGATGAAAGGTGTGGCCAAATATTTTCCTGATGGTACCATTTCTGTTGAAGCATTGGTAGCCGGTAATGATATGCTGTGTCTGCCTGCCAGTGTCCCGGAATCTATTGAGGCTATTAAAAAAGCAATCAAGAGCAAAAGACTCAGCCGTAATGATATCAATCAGAAAGTAAAGAAAGTATTGCTGGCAAAATATAATCTTGGGTTAAATGAAAATAAGCCGATCAATACAGAAGATCTATTAATAGACCTGAATGCAAAAACAAATCCTGTGCGCTACCAGGTAGCTACGGAAACATTAACCTTATTACGTGATGAGACTGTTTCATTTCCAGTTGCCACTAATAGCAAAGTTGCTTTTGTAGGAATTGGTTTAACAGAGTTGAATAATTTCGGAAAACGTCTACAGGAAGACCTGAGAGCCGATACTTTTTTATTTTCTTATAAAGCTACTGCTACTGATGCATTCCGCATTCTCGATAGCATAAAGGCAAGAGGATATCAAACAGTGATTGTAGGTGTGCACGATTATAGTCTTCGACCGGCTAACAATTACCAGATCAGTGAACCTGCGATCGACCTGGCTATGCAACTGCAATCTTTTAATACAGTCACGTTTGTATTTGGAAATGTATTAGCCGCATCAAATTTCTGTACTGCCAGAAATTTAGTTGCCTGTTACCAGGACGATGATATTACTCAACATGCAGCAGCGGATATGGTAGAAGGGAAATTATTAGCCAACGGCAAATTGCCGGTCTCTGTTTGTTCTTTCAAATTTGGTGATGGTATCGAACAACAACCGGATGCTGCTCACCGTGAGGTATCAAATGATAAACTACTGGCGATTGATTCAATAGCTAATGATGCTATCAATCAAAAAGCATTTCCTGGTTGCGTAGTGATTGCGTTGCACAAAGGAGAAGTTATTTATCATAAAGCATTTGGTCATTATCAATACGAGGCCGATTCACATCCGATGGAGCTGGAAAGTATTTTTGATCTTGCTTCAGTCACCAAGGTTTCTGCTACTACTATTTCTGTAATGAAATTGTATGAAGAAGGCAAATTGGATCTGGATAGAACATTAGGAGAATACCTGCCATGGGTGGTTGGTACCAATAAGTCGCCATTGGTGATCCGGAATATTTTATTGCACCAGGCCGGTCTTGTTGCATTTATTCCTTTTTATAGAGAAATAGCAAACCCGGCAACAGGTGAATTAAAACCTGGTGTTTTCAGTGATACACTCAAGCCGGGATATACGATCAAAGTAGCAGACAAATTGTATCTGCGTGATGATTGGGAAGACACGCTCTTCAAACGTATGCTGGCCAGTCCGCTTGGTCCGAAAAATAAATACGTATATAGTGATAATGATTTTATTTTCCTGGGAAAAATTGTTGAGCGATTAGCAGGTATGCCGCTGAATCAATATGTGCAGGAGAATTTTTATTCTAAAATGGGAATGACTACTACAGGATTTAAACCATTGGAAAGATTTTCACCCGATCAGATCGTTCCTACCGAGCTTGATAAATATTTCCGTCATCAATTGTTACAAGGTTATGTGCATGATGAAGGTTCTGCCTTGTTTGGTGGTGTAGCGGGCCACGCTGGTTTATTTTCTGATGCGTATGATCTGTCCATGTTGTATCAGATGTTGTTGAATGGAGGTGAGTTGAATGGTCAGCGATACTTCAAACCGGAAACAATAAAATATTTCACTGCTTATCATAGCGATATCAGTCGTCGTGGATTGGGTTTTGATAAACCGGAAAAAGATAATCTTACGCGAAGCGAGCCATACCCTTGTCCAAGTGCCTCATCTGAAACATTTGGGCATACAGGATTTACAGGTACTTGTGTATGGGTAGATCCAAAATCTGAATTGGTCTATATTTTT
>JBDTPD010000615.1:0-2933 GCA_039932855.1 Chitinophagaceae bacterium
GTACATGTATTTACAATAGTAGTAGCAGTTGTACCCGGGATCGGACAACCGAGTCCATCAAAACCACCCGGTGTGCTTTGATTATTGAAACTATTACCGGATACATTGCCGGTACCACTGATGATAGCCCTGTTATCAATTACATTATCACAGGCAAGGATGATACAATCAGTCGCTGTTACCACCTGGAAATGTATTTCTGTACTATCAATACCCTGGGGTGAATTCAATACGGTACCACCTGTCGTTCCATTTGCTCCTGTGCCGGTCCGCACTTTCACTACCCGCGATGCAGCAATGTATTCGCCCTGGTCATCACCAATCGCATCAGTCTTCGTTCCTGTATTCGGACCAACAGTAACACGCAATGATCCCGGTACATAATCCACATTTCTTTCCAGTGTATCGGTGATAAATGTATTGACCGATGGATCGGAACCGATATTTTTTCCTACGATCGTGTATTCTAAAATATCGCCGGGTTGTACAGCGCCACCATTGAGATCCACTACACTTACTGTTGCACGCAGATCAGGTTCATATACATCAATCGCTAACGATACCACCTGTGTCAGGTAAGTTTCACCACCCGTTGTCAGTCGCATCGTTGCGGAAGTGGCGCTGTTACCAATATAATTTTTCGCCGCATTGTTAGGTAAGAAAATATCGGCATCATAACCAAGTGTATTGCTATAGGATGGATTGATGAAAGGAGTAGTTTTCCGTACGGCATTATAACCAAGCGTACTATTAAATACATCATTGGTTGGATTGATGGCATCACTTACATTGACGAAACTACCTGCTCCGTTAAATAATAACTGGTCACCGGTAGAAGCGCGATCACCATCATAGGTTACAGCACCCAATTCAAAACTTACAGGACCAGATAATGGAGTAAGAAATCCACTCACCGGGATGTCGGTGGTGTTGGTGCCTGATACATTCGCGAGTCCATTAAACACGGTGAGATTACGCGTTGGTTGCAGATCGTTTTTGTAAACGACCACGATGGTCCATCCACCAAAGCGATTGGTACCGCCTGTGCGTACAGCTACATTCGCGAGCGTATAGCGCGCATTACTACCACCTGCCTGTACGATCGAAGTGATATCTTTAAAACAATGATAGGTAGTAAAGCCGACAGAATTATCCTGCAATGCATCGGCTGTAAGATTGGTGTAGGCACCTCCATTTGTTTTTATGCTGACCTGGTTACGCGTGGCATAATTCGTGGCAACATTGGTCATCTCACCACCCCAATATAAGCCTGCCCATGATATCTGGCTGCAGGAAGGAAGTGCGAGGCTGTCAGACGAAGATGAAAAAGTAGTCGCATCAGCATCGACATCAACATAGACGGCAGTAAAACCATTATCGGAACTTGTTCCAGCTGGTGGTACTTCCGACGTACCGGCGCATCCACCGCTACAGGTAGCAGAGGTATTGGATAAATAACGGATGCCACCTTTCTGAGTGGACTGATAACGGATGGTAAAAGCTGTGACCAACTGTGCATGGGAAAATACCGCAAAGCCGAGGATGAAAGCCAGTGTTGCAATGTAATTCTTTATCATAATAAGAGTTTAGGTTTTCGAAACAGGCATACGAGAGTTTAACAACACCATTTGCCGGTATTGCAGTTTCAGACCAGGTTGATGATCTGGTGAGTTTATTATTGGATCAAGCTAAGATGGTAATTCAATAAAGGATAATATCTTTCCTTTTGTTGTGCAGAGATGGTAAGAACAATATATAAAAGCTAAAACCCCGCCAGATAATTATTCTGCGGTAAGAAAATTATTTGCTAAGTGAAATCATCTGTGATCTGTAAGTGAATGACACAATGAGGGGTTAAATGAATTTTGAAGGGAGGTAATTACAATGTAGAAGTATAAGCGCGACATTACTAATGACGCGGCGGGTGAGGACATGCACCGTGACAGCAGGATTTATCTTATATGGGTTCACTAATTTGTTATCTCACTATTCCATGATTATCATCATAGACAAAGGGTGCTGTGAAAAGATGATTATTAAATCATCTGTGCAAATCCTTCCAATCCGTGTATCCGTGTTTAATAATACATAAAAAAACCGGGGCATGCCCCGGTCCTTTATTATAAAAATTCATGAGCTTATATAACCACCAATATCACGATCAGGATCCAGACAAGGAAACCAAGCCATGCCCATTTAACGCGATTTCTTTTTTTCTCATCATCGATCAGGTAAGCGATCAATACGCCAATGAGGCCCAGTAAAAAGCCGAGTGCAAAACCACCGATATTAAAATCTGATGTTCCACTACCTTTTTTAAAAGCTTTTTCTAATTTTTTATTATTAAGAGATCCATCGGCCCTGATACCTGAACGTAATTTTCTTTGCGAGAGTTTGAAACCAACCTTGTCAAGCAAATTCATTTTCTTTCCGGTAAGTTTTTCAAAATCGCGGACCTTGATGGTAGAAAGTTCCATCAGTGATATTTTTTCACCTTTGTTTCCAACAGGAAGGAAGATCTTTGTTGCATTAACAGGAGAAGGTTCTGTTGCAGGTTTAGAAATCGTTGAAATGGCGAAGGAATTGGCGACAAGACAAACGCAGGTTAACAATAAAATGACTTTTCTCATAAATTTGGTTTTGGTTAAGAATGTACTGAAAGTACGGAAAAAACTAAATGACACCATGGGGAATGTTCGCCCCACTAAAGCTATTAGCTTTAGCTATTCTGCATATACTTCCTGGAGCCGATGTGTGAGATAAGTAAAAGCTAACGGGATATCATGTCGTGGATCACTGGTATTGCCTTCAATAAAAATGTATCCTTTATAGTTTGCTTTACGTAATGCTCTTTAGTTGTGAAGAGCATGCAGCTTATAAACGAATTGGACACAGAGAGCCACGGAGAAGGCACAGAGTTTCACAGAGATCTT
>JBDTPD010000616.1:0-2924 GCA_039932855.1 Chitinophagaceae bacterium
CGCATGTATTGATTGTGGATGTCGGGCATTCCTACAATATCACCTGTGGGTTGATGAAGGGTTACTATTTCACTTATGAAGAAAACAATCCGATTAAGTTTAATCCATTTTACATCGCACCGGGTGAAATCCTTGATACGGAGAAAAAAGAAAGCATTAAAACCATGTTGCTGGCTTTATGGAAAAAAAGCGACGAAATGTTTAACCGTTCAGAGTATGTAGCCCTGTCAAGCGCACTGCAATTATATTTTGAACATCTACAGGAACACCCTGAAATATTCCCATGTTTCAACTCCTTTTATGAATACCTGCAAACGGAGTTTGTAAAGGTGCTGCAAATGGATAACGTAAAAGAGAAAGATTTTGACATCGCCAATTTTCTATACGTGTTGCGCCCCTATTATAAAGATGGGGAGTTTGACTATTTACTGAACGCGACTGAAAATCTTGATTTGCTCAACGAGAAGTTTATTGTATTTGAACTGGACAATATAAAAGACCATCCGATTCTGTTTCCGGTAGTAACGATCATCATCATGGAAACATTTATTTCAAAAATGAGAAAATTAAAGGGCGTGCGCAAAATGATCGTGATCGAAGAAGCCTGGAAGGCGATTGCACGAGAGGGAATGGCAGAATATATCAAATACCTTTTTAAGACAGTGAGAAAGTTCTATGGCATGGTGGCGCTCGTTACCCAGGAAATTGAAGACATTATCAGTTCTGAAATAATCAAACAAGCCATCATCAATAATGCTGATTGCAAAATTTTGCTGGACCAAAGCAAGTACCAGAACAAATTTGGATTGATACAGGAAATGCTGGGGTTAACCGAAAAACAAAAGGCAGAGATTTTAAGTATAAACAAATCTCAAGAAGCTGGTAAGAAATACAAAGACCTATGGATTGGTCTGGGATCATCCTATTCCAAAGTCTTCAGACTGGAAACATCCAGGGAGGAATATTATACCTACACCTCCGATCAAAAAGAAAAACAGCAAGTATTACAGGCGGTAGCAAAGTTCAACGGAGACTATAAAAGAGCCATTCAGTTTGTTGCACAACAGGAAAACCAATAAAACCTAAATATGAAAATTATGAAAATCATTATTCTTTCCCATCTGTGTTTGTTGCTGGTGTATGGTTGCAGACAAGTGGCAGTAAAAGATGAAGTGAAATCATTTGCAGCTGGTACTTATATCAGGTATTCGGAGCATGAATTCGGTAATGAATATGATACGGTTTGTATTTCGCTGCTTAATGAAAATACGGGTGATTATAAAATCATGCGGAAATGGAAATATGAGCGTGTACTGGACGGCAACCGACTGGAGCCTGAATATAAAAAGCAGGTAACCTCAGGATTGTATTCTGTAAAATATAAAATGATTCGGGAGCTGGAGACCGGGATCGTCATCACTTTTGATATCCAGGCAAGAACGTTAATGATGAATACCACTAAATATAAAAAGATATGAGACAAATAATAGTCATCATCGTTTTTTTTGCCGGCAGCATGCTGTTGCCTGAGCAAAAAACGCAGGCGCAGATTCCTATCGCCCAAATTATTCAGGCGGGAATAAAGAAAGTGATTAAAGCAGTAGATCTGAAAATTCAACGGCTCCAGAATAAAACCATATGGTTGCAGAATGCGCAGAAGACTTTAGAGAATACGATGTCCAAATTAAAACTGAATGAAATCAGTGATTGGGTGGAAAAGCAACGCAAACTCTATGATGATTACTTCCAGGAATTGTGGAAGGTAAAGGCGGCGCTTTCTTATTATCAACGGGTAAAGATCATTATCGATCGACAGGTAGATATGGTCAATGAATACCGGGCCGCTTGGGCACTCTTTAGGCAGGACGGAAACTTTACGTCTGACGAATTGAATTATATGGTCAGCACCTATAGCGGAATGATGGAGGAAAGTTTAAAAAATGTTGATCAGCTTTTTTTAGTAGTGAATGCCTTTGTCACCCATATGAGCGATGCCAAAAGACTGGAAATAATAAATGGCGTTGCCGACAAGCTCGAAGAAAACTACCGTGATCTCAGGGAGTTTAATAATCAAAATAAAATGATCAGCCTGCAAAGGGCTTCAGAAAGAGGGGAAATAGCAACAGTCAAAAAGTTGTACGGATTGCCCTAATTGTTGTGAAAATTTAAAATAGAACAAGATGAAAAGAGTAGTAATTACATCATTGATGACTATTGTTTGTCTTGCAGGACTTGCCCAGAATACCGACGAATGGTTGCACCAAAAGAAAACACAGATTAAATACCTGCTCAATCAGATAGCAGCCTCTCAGGTGTACATTGAAGTTTTGCAAAAGGGATATTCCATAGCGCACGAAGGATTAAATACCATCAATGATATCAAACATGGTGACTTTACTCTTCATCATGGATTTTTCGATGGATTAAAGAGGGTGAATCCGAAAATAAAAAACTGGGGAAGGGTGGCAGATATCATCGCGCTGCAGGTCCAGATAATTAAAGAAACACATAAGAGAATGGATGAAGTCAGGAACAGCGCTAAGCTGTCGGCGAGCGAATTACAGTATTGTGATATGGTGATTCATCAATTGTTGGATGATTGCGCTGAAAGCATTGATGAATTATACCAGGTACTGCTCGATGGCCACTGGCAGATGAAGGATGATGAAAGGATCAGCAGGATTGATAGGTTGTATAAGGATATGCAGGATAAATATTCCTTCAGCGCTGCCTTTAGCAACGAAGTGGGCAGCCTTGTCATTAACCGAGAAGCGGAGCAGATGGAAATTGATCGCTCCAGAGCCATGCGAGCTAATTAGACATAAAGTTGAAACCCATTAAAATGAAATAGATATGAAAAAGTGTGTGCTTGTTCTGTGTTTTAGTTGTGCTGGATTGATCGCATCGGCACAGTCGCAGGAAAT
>JBDTPD010000617.1:0-2920 GCA_039932855.1 Chitinophagaceae bacterium
TTTTACTTTTGAATTTATTGTCTTAATCAATCTTGGTAATCTTGAGAATATTCGTCGGCAAATGCAAATGAATCGGCGTACTTCCCGTATTCACTATAATATCACCTGTCTTGATAAATCCTCTTTCTTTCAAAATAGCAATCTGGTCAAAGATGATATCATCCAGGCTTTCTTCTTCATCGTAATAAAAAGCACGAACGCCCCAGCTCATTGTGAGTTGATTCACCAGGTTTTGTTTTTTGGTAAAAATATACATCGGCGATTTAGGACGATAGCTACTTAATACGAATGCTGTATAACCACTCTGCGTCATACCGATCAATGCATTCGCAGAAATATCACTGGCGATCTTACAGGCATTATAACAAACCGCATCACTCAGGAAAGAAGGAGAGTGTGGTTGCGGCCGCAGGTCTTCTTCACGATTATAACGGTATTCTGTTGCTTCTACTTCAAGAATGATCTTTCTCATTGTCTCCACCACTAAGTGAGGATGCTGACCCGTTGCTGTTTCTGCGCTTAACATCACCGCATCGGCTCCTTCAAGTACCGCATTGGCAACGTCGGTGATCTCGCTACGGTTTGGTTTTACGCGGTCGATCATACTTTCCATCATCTGTGTAGCAACAACCACCGGTTTACCACGGTGAATACATTTACGGATGATCTCGCGTTGCGCCATCGGTACTTTTTCTACCGGCAATTCAACACCAAGATCACCGCGCGCTACCATCACACCATCTGATTCGATAATGATATTCCGCAGATCAGCGAGGGCAGATGGCATTTCGATCTTTGCCATGATCTTGATCTCGCTTTTTCTATCGGATACTAATTTTTTTAAATTCACAATATCTTCTGCTTTTCTTACAAAGGAAAGCGCCACCCAATCGATCTCATGTTTTACTGCAAAATCAAAATCCTCGAAATCTTTTGGTGTCATCGCCGGTAAAGAAATAGCAGTATCAGGAAGATTTACTCCTTTCTTTGGTAACAAAGCGCCACCATACGTCACTCTCACTTTTACATCACCAGCTGGTGTGATCTGTGTAACCACTACTTCCAGTTTACCATCATCGATCAATATCTTTTCTCCCACATTCACATCTTTGTGAAGGTTGGGATAAGAAATATAAATACGTTCTTTTGTGCCGACTACTTTTTCTTTTGAGGTAAACGTTAGTATATCGCCTGGAGCAATGAGTAAAGAACCATTTTCAATTTCTCCTACCCGGAGTTTTGGTCCCTGCAGGTCACCAAGGATAGCGATATTGTAAGGTTGTGTTTTATTGATCTTGCGGATATGTTCAATGACCATTGCTTTGTTCTCATGAGTACCATGAGAAAAGTTGAGGCGAAATATATTCACACCTGTCTTCACCAGTTCCAGTAGCTTATCATATGTATCGCAGGCAGGACCTACGGTAGCTATGATTTTTGTTTTATGAAACGCGTGTGCCAGACCGGCACCTTTGTCCATTTCTTTGTGAAAATACTTTGCTGCTTTTTTTGCCATTAGTCTGATATTGGTTGATTTAAATTTGACAAAACTATAAGGTCTTTTATATCATTATGACTGTATCATTGATAAAGCAGAGACCTTATAGGTTTGCTCATCTATGAAGCAAGGATCTTCACGATCTTCATCCATTCATCGCTGATATCGCCTTTATTCTTCACCGCTTTTTCCAGCGGGATATAATGCATCTTGTTATTATGAATACCGACAAACATGTTATGCTTGCCTTCCATCAAACATTCTACTGCATGATAACCCATACGACTGGCGATCAAACGATCGATACAGGTTGGAGAACCACCGCGTTGAATATGTCCTAATACCGCTACCCTGATCTCTGCATTCGGAAGACTTTCCTGCAATGCTTTCTGAACCTGGTAAGCGCCACCGAACTCATCACCTTCGGCTACAACGATCAGGTTCACCAGTTTTTGACGACGCTCCTTCTCTTGCAGATTCTTGATGATGTCGTTAATATTTGTTTTTCTTTCAGGAATGAGGATATTTTCTGCGCCGGTAGCAATACCGCTATGCAAAGCGATATAGCCCGCGTCTCTTCCCATTACTTCAATGATGAAGATGCGGTCGTGTGCATCCATCGTATCCCGGATCTGGTCAATCGCGCGAACGGCTGTGTTAACAGCTGTATCAAAACCGATAGTGAAATCACTTCCGTGAATGTCTTTATCGATAGTACCTGCTAACCCGATACAAGGGATATCAAATTCCTGGCTAAACTTCACCGCACCACGGAATGAACCGTCGCCGCCGATGATCACCAATCCATTGATGCCTCTGTTTTTCAGGTTATCGTACGCTTTCTTCCGGCCCGCTGGTTCATAAAATTCTTTACACCGTGCTGTTTTGAGGATGGTACCGCCACGCTGAATGATATTGGCAACGGACTTGGATTCCATTTTTACAATATCATCATCGAGCATGCCCTGGTAACCGCGCATGATTCCAAATACTTCAATATTGTGGTAAATCGCTGTACGGACAACCGCCCTGATGGCGGCATTCATTCCCGGCGCATCTCCGCCAGAGGTAAGAACTCCGATCTTAGTAACTTTTTTTCCCATTAATTCTTATAAATAACTGATTAGTATGAATAATCTATTCATAAAAGCAACAATCGCAGGCGTTTTTTTCAGTCAGCGGCTCAAAAATAAGGTTTTGTTTGGATTAATAGCCGCGATCGTTAATGCTAATAACTGTTAGTAGCTTACTGAAAATTAGGCAATTGACCAATTATTCAGAATTATGAGTTATGAGTTATGAATGTGGCGTAATGTCAATTGCCATTTTAAGGCGCACATTCATAACTCATAACTCATAATTCTGAATTCAAAACACCCGGAACCGTTAGTGTCTAAAACCCAGCCACTCATACTCCCAACC
>JBDTPD010000618.1:0-2906 GCA_039932855.1 Chitinophagaceae bacterium
CTTTTATTGTAGATTAAACTAATAGCTAACAGCTAATAGCTATGAGCTATTAGTTAAAAAAAACGACAATGTCAGATAAGAAACACGATGTTGAACACAGTGAAGTGATTGTTGCCAAAGCAAAAGATTTCTGGACACGCAACAGCAATATCATCCTTGGTATTGGTAGCGTATTGCTATTGCTGGTAGGTGGTTATTATATTTATAAAAACTATTTCCAGAAACCAAAAGAAGTAAAAGCTGCTGATGCTGTATTCAAAGCGGAACAGTATTATCGTATCGATTCTTTTAAACTTGCCCTGAATGGCGATGGTCGCGATCTTGGCCTGGTAAAAGTAATCGACAAGTACAGCGGTACCGATGCAGCCAACGTGGCCTGCTTTCTTGCCGGTGTATGTTATGGTAAACTGGACGACAACGATAACGCTATTAAGTACCTGAAGAAATTCAGTACTGATGCTAAGCAGATCCAGCAACGCGCTTACAAATTATTAGGTGATGCTTATGGTGACAAGGGTCAAAGTGGCGAGGCGCTTGACTATTACAAAAAAGCGGCTCATTATTTTGAAACAGATAAAGAAGGATCTGCAGAAGCTTTATTTGCTGCAGCTTATCTTTCTCAAACAGTATTGAAGAATAACAACCAGGCAATTGAATTGTATAAAGAAGTAAAAGATAAATTCCCTGGCACTAGTTCTGCTGCGGAAGCTGATAAATATCTTGCACTAATGGGTACGTATAATGTGAACTGATCATTATGGCCGATATAGCAAAAAGTAATCTTCTCGATAATAAAGGCATCCGCACATCTGCGGATGCCTTTATCGTTGTGGTTAAAACAGAATGGAACGCAGCCATCGTTAATGAATTGGAGAAAGGTTGCTACGCAATATTGAAAGAAAATAAGGTAAAGAAAATCATTACCATTACTGTACCCGGCGCCATTGAGATCCCATTCTCCATTAAAAGCTATTGGGATCATAGCCGTAAGAAAAAACAACCCGATGCATTTATTGCATTAGGCTGTGTGATCCGCGGCGATACGCCTCATTTTGAATACGTGTGCCAGTCAGTAACCAACGGTATCAGTCAACTCAATTTACAAATACCTGTTCCTACTATTTTTGGTGTACTTACTGTCAACAATGATGAACAGGCACAGGAACGGATTGGTGGCAAACATGGACATAAAGGTGAAGAAGCAGCTATCACTGCTTTGAAAATGATTACTCTCGTAAAAGGATTTTAACAACTAATGCGTTACCTATTATACCTTTTTATTTTCTTTCTTGTAGCAGCGTGTAACAACAACGCAGATAAACAAGCAACTACAAATGACAGCACGCATGTGAATGATACTATGCGGCCAATCGAGCATGCTGCAACAAATGCAATGACAAATTCATCACCAGATTCGACGAAAGAGTATGTTCCTTCATTTAACAATCAATCGCTGACTGATAAGATATCTGAGGTGTTGATGAAATTACCTTTTGTTAAAAAATCAAATACCTATCTGGATTCTTTAACTAATCATGAGCACGGCATTGCCTTTATTTTTGATTCATCGGCCAAAGGTGTGAGTGTAATGGCAGGGTATAATGGTGATCTGAGATTCGAAACTTATTATAATTTTCTCGTGGATCCTGCTACATTCAATGTCAAAATATTGGAGCCGATTTCCGGAGAAATGATTTCTACAAAAGAATATATTCGCAGTCAAAAGAAATAGCAGGGGAATGAATGTACAATTGTTTATACCGTGTTTTGTGGATCAGCTTTATCCTGATACTGCTTTCAATATGGTCAAGGTATTGGAGAAAGCGGGTTGTACAGTTAGTTATAACGCTTCGCAAACCTGTTGTGGTCAGCCGGCATTCAATGCAGGATTCTGGGATGAAGCAAAAACTGTATGTACAAAATTTCTGAAAGACTTTAGCGGCACCGACTATATCGTTTCTCCAAGTGCAAGCTGCACCGGATTTGTCCGCAACTACTATAGCAAATTATTTGAGGATTCTTCTCTTCGTCATGATGTAGCCGATATTGGCAACAGGCTGTATGAATTTTCTGAATTCCTCGTAAAAGTATTGAAGGTTGATAATTTCGGAGCGTCCTTACCAGGCAAAGCGACCTATCATGATAGTTGTGCGGGACTTAGAGAATGTAAAATAAAAACGGAGCCGCGCAAATTATTATCCAACGTAAAAGGCCTCGAGCTGACAGAGATGAATGATGTAGAAACCTGTTGTGGTTTTGGTGGCACCTTTGCCATCAAGTTTGAGGGTATCTCTGTTGGTATGGGTGAACAAAAAGTAGAAAATGCGCTTGCTACCGGCGCTGAATATATTATCTCCACTGATCTTTCCTGCCTGATGCATTTGCAGGGATATATCAAGACAAAAGGATATTCTATACAAACGATGCATTTGGCGGATGTGCTGGCGAGTGGGTGGTGAAAAAATAAGAAATGAGAAAGGAAATAAGAAATTATGAGTTATGAATTATGAATGTGGCGTAACATTCATAATTCATAACTCATAACTCATAATTTCTTATTTCTAATTATTCTTATTACAACCCGATATAGTAATCATACCCTTGTTCGGCCCAATAATCAGCCGGCCGGTTATTATCAAAATACATAGTGCCGATACGTTTCAAACTTTTTACACCATATTTTACTGGAATGATCAGGCGAAGGGGATAGCCCTGGTTCATTGGAAGTGGTTGGCCATTTAATTCATAACAAAGTAATGTCTGCGGATGCAAAGCACTTGGCATATCGATACCAACATAGTATGCCTCATCTGGAGTCATCAAACCCAAATAGTTCATTTGCGCCTCTGGCGCTAATCCATACGCTTTTACAAAATCAGAAAATTTTACACCGCCCCACCAGGTTA
>JBDTPD010000619.1:0-2886 GCA_039932855.1 Chitinophagaceae bacterium
GAGCCACGGAGAAGGCACAGAGTTTAATAATGCCTCCGTGGTTCTCTGTGCCTTCTCTGTGGCTCTCTGTGGCCAAAAAACTTCAGTCAGAATAAATTCTCAAAAAAAGGCTTACAATTTTAATGGTTGAAAAACGAAAGTTGATCCTTAAAAAAACATAATCTCCTGTCCTCAATACCTTGTTTATAAAAACGATCAGGCATAGCTTCAATTTATTAATCTGATTGATGAAAAGAAGTTTATTGCTATTCATTATTTTTTTAAAAGGATCGGTTTCTTATTGCCAGGCTTTTAATGAACCGGTCATTCCGGCTATTTCATCAGGTGCATACAGTTCTCAATTCAGTAATGTTTTTTCTTTCACTGCCAACCAGGCTTCACTTGCTTCATTAAAGAATACATCGGTAGGTATTTATAATGAAAAAAGATTTTTGTTGCCCGGGTTGAATGAGTTTCTCGCTGCCTTCGGACTTGTTACTACTCACGGAAATTTCGGTGCTGTTATTAAATATGCAGGCGCTGCTTCATATAATGAAACCAGTTTTGGATTTACGCATGCGAGAAAGATGGGGAAGGCATTGGATGTTGGTGTTCAAATTAATTATCACCGCGTAAGTATAGATGAGTACGGAGCGGCATCTGCTATTGGTATTGAAATAGGTTCGCTGTTTCATTTATCCAATGACTGGTGCGCTGGTATTCATCTTGCAAATCCTGTAAGCAATCGTTTTGGTATTGATAAAAAAGAAAAGTTGCCATCGGTTTATACAATGGGATTAGGCTACCGCGCATCCGATCTTGTTGCTGCCTGTATGGAAATAATAAAAGAAGAAGATCAACCGGTTCAGATAAATATGTCTGTCTCTTACCAGTTTCTTCCTGAACTATTGGCAAAGATTGGATTGACTACGGCTACTTCTTCGTTATGGGCAGCAATTGATTTTGCGCGTAAAGCGTATCAATTAGAACTATCTGCTTCGTATCATCCACAACTCGGCGTGAGTCCGGCTATGCTGATCATATTTGATTTTAAAACTTTTTCTAAAAAACAACAATCAGATGAATAGGATGGTACGAAATTCTTTAATGATCTTATTCATGCTACAGGTATGCCTTTACAGTTATTCACAGGAAGTGCCACCAATAGCAGAGCAACAATTAGAAAATTTAACGAGTGAAGAACAAACCGAAACAGAAGATGATAGCTATCTGCAATCATTGGTTCGTTTCAAAAAAGATCCGGTTAATCTGAATACAGTTGGTAAAGATGAATTGGAAGAATTGAATATGCTTTCTGATCTGCAGATCGATTGTTTTATTCAGTATCGCCGGTTATTTGGAAGGCTCGTTGATAAATACGAATTACAAGCTATTCCTGCCTGGGATATTATTACTATAAAAAAATTATTGCCTTATATAACTATTGGCACTTCAGTTTCATTGGTAGAAGATCTGCGGACAAGATTCAATAAAGGGGCGCATAGTTTATTGCTAAGAGTTTCGCAAGTGCTGGAAAAATCAGCAACAACGTACAATGGTAGTCCGCAACATTTATTTCTGCGGTATGCGTACAGTTATAAAAAATTATTACAGTTTGGTCTGACTGCTGAAAAAGATGCAGGTGAATCTTTTTTCCGGGGTGCACAAAAATCAGGATTTGATTTTTACTCATTTCATTTTTTTCTTGGAAAGAAAGGAATTATTCAATCGCTGATAGTTGGTGACTTTACGGTGAATATGGGGCAGGGGCTTATTCAATGGCAAAGCATGGCGTTTAAGAAAAGTGCAGAGATTATGTCGGTAAAAAGACAATCACCGGTGATACGTCCTTATAATTCAGCTGCTGAATTTAATTTTCATCGTGGTCTTGCTATTTCGTTACGAAAACGAAAATGGGAAGTCGCAGGTTTTATTTCTCTTCGCAAACTTGATGCTTCGCTGAATAACGATAGCACAGGTGACTATTTTTCTTCTTTTCAATTGTCTGGCTATCATCGTACATCCGGGGAGATGGAAGATAAAAATGCCATACAACAATTCGCAACCGGCGGAAGTATACTATATACAGGTAATAAATGGAGAATAGGAATTAATACTGCGCTGTATAATTTTTCTGCTAACTGGCAGAAGCGTGATGAACCTTATAATTTATATAGCATTCATAGCAATCATTGGTGGAACACAAGTCTGGATTACAGTTATACCTATAAAAATGTTCACCTGTTTGGGGAGACAGCCGTTGATTTAAATAAAAATATAGCGGTCATCAATGGCTTACTGATCAGTGCAGGAAGGTCCATCGATCTTTCTATACTATATCGTCATCTCGCTGCTGCTTACCAGGCTGTTAATGGAAATGCATTTACAGAAAATACATCTCCATCAAATGAACATGGAATATATGCAGGCTTCTTATTACGGCTACCTGCCGGATGGCAATTTGCTGTTTACGCAGATGTGTACCAGTTTCCGTGGTTAAAGTACCTGGTTGATGCGCCGGCTAATGGCAGAGATTTTTTATGTCAGCTTATTTATACCCCTACCAAACAAATTGAATTATATACGCGGTATAAAAATGAATCAAAACAAAGCAATCAATCTTTCGGTGAGCCAATGAATGGGCTCACATTTTTTCCAAAACAAAACTGGAGAACACAGCTGAATTATGCAATCACATCATCGATCACGTTACGTAACAGAATAGAACTTGTATGGTACGACCGGAAGCAAAGCGATGGACAAACTGGTTTCCTATTGTATATGGATGCATTATATAAACCTTTGCTCAGGGCTTATTCTGCGATCATGCGGGTGGAATATTTTGAAACAAGCGGCTATGATGCGCGATTGTATGCGTATGAGAATGATGTATTGTACAGTTATGCC
>JBDTPD010000620.1:0-2878 GCA_039932855.1 Chitinophagaceae bacterium
ATGTATCTAAAATATCAGCGTATTTCAGAACCCATTACTATGAGTATTGAAAAAAAATTGAAAGAGCGATACAAACAATTAAAAGAAATAGTCGACAAACTGACTAAGCCACAGAATAAAAAACTTACGCCTCAACCGGCATTACAACCCTACCGTGTCAGGCAACGATTTTTTGAGGGGTGATCCTAAGTCATTTTTTTTATTTTTATTTACACTTAGAGTTCCAAAAAAGACGGCCCTTTTTTCAAAGGGCTGTTTTTATTTGAGAAATAATAATTTTACAAAAAAAGGATGATAGATGACGGATGACCGATGATGGATGACAGACTTTAGTCAATGCCGGTCATCCATCATCTGCCATCCATCATCATTAAATTATTGATATGACAATATTTTCTAAAATCATCGCCGGACAAATTCCTTCTTACAAGATTGCTGAAGATGAAAAGTTCTTTGCTTTTCTTGATATTTTCCCATTGCGCGAGGGACATGTATTAGTAGTGCCAAAAATTGAAACAGATAAATTCTTTGATCTGCCAACAGATTATTTAAAAGAATTATTGGTCTTTGCTCAACCAATCGCCAGAGCCATAGAGAAAAGTTTCAATTGTGATCGCTGTGGTATCACTGTCATCGGTCTTGAAGTACCTCATGCACATTTGCATCTTATACCTATCAACTCAGCTAACGATCTGAATTTTACACAAGCCAAAGTGAAATTGAGTGAAGAAGAGTTGAGAGAAGTACAAAAGAAGATAGTCGGTAATCTATAAAAATGTAAAATGCTGCATTTTATATTTTCTTTATTCTTTTAGGATTTTGCTTCACAAAATCACCCCATCCACTAAAGCTCTTTCCTGGTTTTGACATGATCGTTCCTGATTGGAAGTGGTGACAGACCGCGATAGCCAGTGCATCGGTCGCATCAAAATATTCGGGTTCTTCCTGCAGATCCAGTAATTGACGAAGCATTTTCCATACCTGTTCTTTATCTGCATTTCCGTTGCCGGTGATCGATTGTTTGACTTTGCGGGGTGAATACTCGGTAACAGGAATACCAGCGCTGATCGCTGCGGCAATGGCAACACCCTGTGCCCTTCCCAATTTGAGCATACTCTGTACATTCTTTCCAAAGAATGGAGCTTCGATCGCAAACTCGTGTGGACGGAAACTGATGATCAGTTCTACTACCTTCTGATGGATCAGGTGCAACCGTTCGTGATTGTCTTTCTTGGCTGATAACCGGAGTGTTTGCATTTCGCGCATGATCATCTTATTGTTATGCACTTCTACAATGCTATAACCCATCATTAAGGTGCCGGGATCGATGCCCAGAATTATTTTAGCAGCTTTTTGCAAACAGGCAGTATTTTTACACGGTAATTGAATCAATAGACCCTTAATGAAAATTTTCTCCTGCAAAATACGCTTTTCCTTATAGATGAAAATTCAGAACAGGGCCATTGAACGAGCTTATGCCAATAACTATCTTTCGTAAAAAATATATCAGGATATTCATCAACTACTTCCTCGGACCTTTGTTGTTCTGTTGGGTTTCTTATTCTATCTATAACCAGTTAAGAAAACAACCTGATCTCGGATTATACTGGCAAAACATCCGTCATTCATTCGGTAGTGTCATGATCTGGAACCTGTTTGCCACGTTTGTACTGATGTTTGTAAACTGGAGCATCGAGACGGTGAAATGGAAATTATGCATCCGCAAAATTCAGGACATAGGGTTCGTTACAGCCTTCAAAGCGGTGCTATCCGGCGTATCTTTTTCAGTTATTACGCCAAACAGAGTAGGGGAATACCTCGGTCGGGTGTTATATATGAATGATGGGAACCGGTTAAAGGCGATCTCTTTAACTATTACCGGTAGCATGAGTCAATTAATAGTAACGCTGACAATGGGTTTGTGCGGGTTGATCATACTTGAACCGGCGATCATAGCAAAGGGACTGATATCAGCGTTTTGGATACATGTGATCATTTATGGTACGATCGGAGTATTAGTTGTTTTAACACTTTTTTATTTCCGGTTGTCATGGGTGATTCGCTGGTTTGACCGTTTACCTTTTAGCAGAAAATACGCCTGGCTGCTGGAGACATTGGAGGATTTTAATGCAACTTTACTGCTGCAACTACTGTCTTTATCAGCACTGCGTTTCCTGGTTTTCATCATCCAGTATTACTTATTATTTCGGTTGTTTGATGTAACTATTTCATGGGGGCAAACGTTGTGGGTGGTTAGTGTGTCATTTTTGGTGATGGCAGTCATACCGACGATTGCGCTGTTTACCGATCTGGGTTTGCGGGGTAAGGTAAGTTTAAAGCTGTTGAGCCTGTTTAGCGCCAATCAGCTCGGAATAGGTCTGACTTTTGTAAGTATCTGGCTGATCAACCTGATAATACCTGCCTTAACCGGCAGCTTGTTAATTTTGAGCATTAAAAAATATTTTATCAATAAAAACGGTTCGTCCACCTAATACGTAATTTATATCTGATGAAAGGAATAATTAAACTCGTTGTAATACCACTCATTGTCCTGACGGCATTTACTACAAAGGCCGAAGCGCCTTTCCAGGATGCATGTGGTATCCGCAACACGGCTTTTAAAGGAGGAGAAAAAGTTTCCTTCACTGTTTACTATGCTGTTGCAGGTATTTATGTAAATGCTGGTACCGCCACATTTACCAATACACTGGAAACAATGAATGGTAAACCGGTATATCACATCACAGGTGAAGGCAATACCAATTCTTCATACGATTTTTTATATAAGGTAAGGGATAAGTATGAAACTTATATGGACACATCCAGTTTGTTGCCATACAAGTTTATCCGTAATGTAAATGAAGGTGGTCATAAGATC
>JBDTPD010000621.1:0-2866 GCA_039932855.1 Chitinophagaceae bacterium
GAGGGCGTAAAGAGCAGCACTATTTTATTTTTTGTATTACTCAGAAAACGGAAATAATTTGAATCATTGCCATTCAGTACAACACTCCTACCTGTCGATGGCAGTATGATCGATGCTGGCTTACTCAGCGTGCCTTTGACGGCAGAGAATACAATATCTTTTTTTACTACTGGTAAATTAGTCTGTGCGTTGCTTTTTGACAGGCAGATAATCAAAAAAGCAAGCAGGGCGAAAGCTTTACTATTGTACATACTATTATTTTTTACTGAAATGAATTTTGTTACGTTACCTATGAAATGTGTAAAATAATAGTAGTATCAAATAATGAATAGCTCTTTAGCATTTGACACAGGGGAGAAAAAAGCAGCGCGCAGGACCATAGGAACAAATGCAATCGCAAGTTGTCGTCTTTTCATATAGCAGTCTTTGAGCCTATAAAGTAGAGATTTCATACTGCTTCAGTATCCTGCACAGTCCTGCAAGTATATTATAAGTCAAAGAAGGATAGTGCCAGGACAAAAGCTAATACATATCTCTATTCAGTTAAAAACCGGAAAAGGAACGATGTTTACCTTATCAACTTACTTTCACACAGATTATAGCTTTATAGTAGCTTTTTTGACACAGAGAGCCACGGAGACTCTGGCAAACTCTGAGCTTCTCCGTGGCTCTCTGTGTCAAATTCAATGATAAGCTGAAGAATTTTCAATTAATCACGAAACCATCTGCAACATTTCAACATACTTCACTTATTTGAGATCATTCCACAAACCTTAACATGCTTTTCTTCGGGATAACGAATTAAAAGAATATCTTCACTAATCTTCACCACTACTATTTCCCTTTACCATCTCTACAACGACCTGGCCTCGGAGCCGGAGATTGCTTTATTTTCGGAAACTTTAAATCCAGTTTGTCATTATGAATGTATCAAACACGAGCCTGAAATTTATTAACAAAGACAAGTCCCAGTTTTTAGCCACTCTGAAAGAACGCGTAGAACAATATTTCACCGAAAAAAAAGTATCGAGACATGCGAATGTATTTATGGTCGTAAAGACCATTATCTTTCTTTCGGTGGCTGTTGCGTTATACGTATTTGTGATCGGATCTTTCCTCCCCTTATTTGTGACATTACTACTGGCTATTTTATTAGGGATGACGATGGCCTTTATCGGGTTCAATATTTGTCACGACGCCCTTCACGGATCTTATTCTTCCAATAAACAAGTAAATAAAGGGCTAGGCTTCATTTTTAACCTGATGGGTGCAAATACTTATGTCTGGAACCTGACACATAATGTTGTTCACCATACTTATACTAACATTGTTGATCACGATGAGGATATTGAAATAGCACCGGGATTAATACGGGTAAATGAAACAGATAAATTAAATAAGCTGCAACGTTACCAGCATATTTATGCCTTTTTTCTATATAGCCTTACTACCCTGTCATGGTTTTTCAGAAAAGATTACCTGAAATTTTTCCAGAAAAATATTGGTGATAGCCATATCAACAAACACCCAAGAAACGAATACTTCAAACTCTTTTTGTATAAAGGGATTTATTATTTTCTTTTCATTATTCTTCCTTTACTGATCATGGACCTAACCTGGTGGCAATTTATCATCGGCTTTGTAGCGATGAACATGGCAGAAGGATTGGTATTAGGATTGGTTTTTCAATTAGCGCATGTAGTAGAAGATACAGAGATCAGGCATGCTGATGAGAATAACACGATGCAGGAAGCATGGGCCGTACATCAGTTGATGACCACGGCAAATTTTGCCCCGAAAAATAAACTGGCTAATTTTTTATGTGGCGGATTGAATCTGCAGGTAGAACATCATTTGTTTCCCAAGATCTGTCATGTTCATTATTATAAGATCTCGGATATTGTGAAAACAACCGCACATGAGTTTAATCTTCCTTACAATGTCAATAAAAGTTTCTTTAGTGCACTACGCTCGCATTATTTGTTCTTAAAAAGATTAGGGAGAAGAAATCCAGCCGCGCTTGACTGACTTTTTATTCAAACACATTAAGGTCTTTGGGCTCTCCATTATTGAACAACCTCATTCCTTATTTCTTATTCTCGTTTACTTGAAGTTCCCTTTGAACGTTTGTTTGAATTCCAGGTATTCCGGAACGGAAACATTTTGCACATATCCATTTGTCGGGTTATAATGAATATACTCCTGGTGGTAAGCTTCTGCTTTGTAGAATTTCGCAAAAGGAACCACTTGCGTTACAATCGGATTTTTATACGCTTTTGAATCGGTGAGACTTTTTATTTGTGCATCGATGATCTTCTTTTCGTTATCGTTGCTATAAAAAGCAATGGAACGATATTCAGTTCCTTCGTCATTTCCCTGGCGATTCATAGTTGTTGGATCCTGGCTGGCAAAGAACGCTTTTACCAATGTTTCGTACGATATCTTCGATGGATCATAATATACCTGTACTGTTTCTGCATGACCAGTTTTGCCGGTAGCTACTTTTTCATAATCAGGATGAGCGTCTGTTCCACCAGCATAACCGGACACAGCATCTCTCACTCCGACCAGGCTTTGAAAGATGATCTCAGCGTGCCAGAAACAACCTTCTGAAAAGTAAGCAACTGCTTCATTGGGAAGAGGCTTTGTTGATGCGACAGGAAAATCATTTTTTTGACTTTGTGATTGAACGCAGGAATTCAATCCAATTAATGATATAAAGAGAGCTATTATTTTGAGCTGTTTCATACTGATTTCTTAAAGCACAAAGGTATTTTTAAAAAATCACGCAATTATCACGGAAGAATAGAGTTTTGAAAAGAAGTGTTAAATAAGTGACTGGTGCGTGAGAAATTATACTACTAAT
>JBDTPD010000622.1:0-2858 GCA_039932855.1 Chitinophagaceae bacterium
CATAGTTCGCAAGGGCCTTAAACAATTACTGCTGGAGGAATTTCCTTCTGCTGAAATAGTTGAAGTAGGCGATGCGGAAACTCTGATTAAAGAAACAATAACCAAGCAGTGGGACATCGTTATTTGCGATATGACCATGCCTGGTCGCAGTGGCCTTGACGCTCTCCGCCAGATCAAACAAACAAACCCTTCCCTTCCTGTATTAATTATGAGTATGCACCCCGAGGATCAGTATGCATTACGTGTATTGAAAGCCGGCGCCTCTGCTTATTTAAGAAAAGATACCATTCACGAAGAACTCATCAAAGCCATTCATGTGGCGCGTATGGGTAAGAAATATATTACCCCCAGCATTGCTGAAAAATTAGCTGACGCTTTTGAAACAGATCCTGAGAAAGAAAATCACCAGTTATTATCTGACCGGGAATTTGATGTATTCAAACTGCTTGCTACAGGTAAATCGGTGTCTGAAATTGCCAGCCAATTCTCCTTAAGTATTACAACTGTAAGTACTTACCGTTCCCGCATATTGGAGAAGATGAGTATGCACTCCAACGCTGAGATGACCCGGTACGCATTAGAAAAAGGATTGATTTAAACTGCTCTATTTCAGCTCCTTGTAGTACAAATCCTACTTTTATACGATCTCCTGCCCTACAGTTTGATAACTGTATTCGTAATATTTTTCGGATACTGGCTGATATGATTCTCTCACCAGTGTAACCTGTATGACCAACTATTATTTATCAAATTGCACAGCATGCTAAAGGTGCTGATAGCAAATGACCAGCCGATCATCAGGCGTGGTATCAGGCAGATATTGCTGGAAGAATTCTCTTTTGTAGAGGTAGAAGAGGTAGCTCAATGTGACGAGCTAATGTTGAAAGTTAGAAATAGTACATGGGATGTGATACTGGCTGACCTTTCTATCCCTTGTATATTAGATACGCTCAAAGAGATCAAACAGGAAAAGGAGAAACTGCCTATTCTCATCCTGAATTCAGGAAATGAGGATCGGTTCTCGATCAAAGCAGTTCACCAATCAGCAGATGGCTACCTGCACCAGGATGCCGAGGCCGCAGAATTGATAAAAGCAATTAACCTCGTAATGACGGGGAAGAAATATATGTCGCCGGGAGATGATTATATTAACCTCGACGGCTCTCCACATGATAAACTGAGCGAACGCGAATTAAATGTATTCAGGTTACTCGCGGCTGGTAAAACCGTAGCAGAAATTGGCCGTATATTATCACTCAGATCCAATACGGTCAGTACCTATCGCACAAGGCTGCTTGGTAAGATGAATATGCGAACCAACGCTGATCTCCTGCGTTATGCTATGGAACATAACCTATTCTAAATCATATTGTAGTGATATTTCTACAGGCTCATGCAGAAAACTTGTACATGAATACCAATAAACGGGTGATTTTTAAAAACGGAAAATAGATGTTATTTTGTACGATGACTTCGACCACAGTATATAGTCCCACAAAATCGGTATTGATCGTTGATGATAATCCGTTTTTCAGAGTTAGGATGCGTGAAATGCTTGACGAAGTTGAAATCGTAGGTAGTATTGATGAAGCTGATGGATACAATGAAGCGGTGCGCCTGTTGGAAGAAAAAAAACCTAATGTAGTATTGTTGGATATCGATATGCCAGGTAAAAATGGCATCTGCGTTTTGAAATTGATCAGAGAATCTGGTCTTTCCTGCCGTGTAATAATGATCAGCAATCGTACAGAAGAATCTTACCGCATACAATGCAATGAACTTGGCGCTGATTATTTCCTTGATAAGTCAAATGACTTTTTGAATGTTCCTGATATAGTTGCCAGCTTCGCCTGATTACCACAATTTTCTTATAGAAAATAGCAGTAACTTCCGGTAATAACGTCTATCTCGATGTACTATCCCTCCGGTAAGGCTAAGATCTTTGCACTTATAACCATGCTTGTTGCATGGGCTGCCTTAGTACTCCAGTTATACTTATTCATACAGCAAGCTCCTGGCAATAAAATAACCGTAGCTGAAACAATCGGCCGGTACTTTACTTATTTTACTATCCTTTCCAATTTATTGGTGGCATTGGGCCTTACATTTATTTTATTTCTACCCGGATCATTAACACGTTTCTTTTCACGCATCTCTACTCAAACAGCCATTGCAGTTTATATTTTCGTTGTGGGACTTGGATATAATTTTCTCCTTCGTCACTTGTGGAATCCACAAGGATGGCAAAGAATAGCTGATGAATTACTTCATGTAGCGGTACCTGCATTGTATTTTTTGTATTGGATAATATTTGTACCCGGTGCCGCTTTGAAATGGAAAAATGTTTTTACCTGGTTATTATACCCGCTTATCTATACAGCAGTTGCTCTCTTGCGTGGCAACATTGATGGCTTCTATCCTTATTATTTTGTGGATGTAAAAAAACTGGGCTATACAGCCGTAGGCAAAAACCTGATTGGCCTTTTCGTTGTTTTGATAGTGATGAATTTTTTATTCATTGCTATCAGCAGGTGGAAGAAGAAGAAAAGGTGAGTCCAATAGGTTGAAAATGTTGAAAGTTGAAGAATTGAATGATGACCTACTATTCTTCAGATACTTTAATCTTTAATGATTTTTTGGCCACAGAGAACTACAGGCATTTTAATAATTTATTCTCTGTGAACCTCTGTGTCCAATCCCTTTCAAAAAATCCTAACTAAGAAGCAACTTCACTTCCATTTTTTCGTTTTATAATAAGCTAATAGTCCTACTACTTAGTAAAAACCCTGTGACCAATGAAAACCGCAATTCTATTATTATCTGCCTGTACAATTACCGTGTTATTCTTTTTTTCCTGC
>JBDTPD010000623.1:0-2850 GCA_039932855.1 Chitinophagaceae bacterium
GACTGGAACAATCGTACTGTGTTTCATCCCGAACAAAAAAAGACGATCCGTCTCTGGTACCTGCTCGGCATGTATGCATGGCACGGTAAGCATCATGTGGCGCACGTGACCAAACTCCGGGAATTAAAACGTTGGTGAAATTAAAAATGCAAAATTCAAAAGTCAAAAAAACATCTTCTCAGACCGGACTTTACTTTTGAATTTTTGTTTTTGAGTTTTTGAATTTTTAACATGAAATGGAAAATTCTCTCCTCCGAATATCTCTTCCACGATTTATGGTTTAAAGTCAGGAAAGATAAATGCCTGAAACCTGACGGCACTATCGTCGATCCCTATTATGTATATGAATTTCCTACCTGGGTCACCGCGCTGGCGCTGACAGAAGATGGAAAGGTGATCATGGAAAAACAATACCGTCATGCTATCGGTGAAGTGTGTATTGAAATTCCTGGTGGTTGTGTGGATGATACAGATGTAAACCTCGGGGATGCAATTGCCCGTGAATTGCTGGAAGAAACGGGCTATGCTTTTTCTTCGTATGAATATCTGGGTAAAATATCAGCAAATCCTTCTACCAATAGCAACCTGATGCATATGTTCCTTGCTAAAGGAGGAAAGAAAGTTAGTGCGCAACATTTGGATGCAAATGAAGAAATAGATGTGGAGTTGGTCAGTATTGAGGACTTAAAGAAAATGTTGAAAGATCATAGCTTGTTACAAGCAATGCATGTTACTTGTATTATGTATGGCTTGGAAAGACTTGGCGAATTAAAATATTGATATTTTTTAGCCACGGATGCACGGATCGCCTTCGGCGATATAATATCTTTTTTTATTGGTTCGTGAGACACGAACCACGGCGTAAATATTAGGGTGCTCAAGCCCCCTCCTTGGGAGGGGGTTGGGAGAGGCCGATTTCTCCCACAAGAAATATACTACCGCAAACAATAATCAAATCATCCTTATGCGCTTTTGCCTTTGCTTCATTGAGCGCACTATTTACATCCGGCCATGATTTGCCATGAAGATTAAATTTGGCGGCTGTATCCATTAATTCACCTGCTTCGATGGCTCGTGGTATATGTGATTGGGTAAAATAATAATGAGCAGCAGGCGGCAGAAGCTTCAGCACTTTTTCAATGTCTTTATCTTTTACCATTCCCAAAATGATATGTAATTCGTGGTGGTCGGTGACTTCCAGCTGTTCAAGAATTTGTTTGATACCGTCTTCATTATGCCCCACATCTAATATAACTGATGGATGCTGGTGAATAATCTCCCAACGGCCATGAAGACCTGTTAATTTTTTCACCTCTTTCAGGGCTGTATGAATAATCGTGTTATCGATTTCCATTCCCTTCAACTGCAATTGCGCACAAGTCTCCAATACGGTCAATAAATTTTTCACCTGGTAAATACCGGGAAGATCAAGATGATAAACGCGGTGATCAGTTTTATTTTCTTCTGCTACTTCTACGACCAATTCATGCTTTTCCCATCTCCAATTCAGGGCATGAAAAATATGTGAAGCAATAAAGAGAGGAGCATTATGGTCAGTTGCTTTTTTCTCAAACACCATTTTTGTCTCCGGTAATACTTCGCCTACTACAACCGGTATATTGTCTTTGATAATACCCGCTTTTTCTCCGGCAATTTTCCCAAGACTATCACCTAATAAATTCATGTGATCCCAACCGATATTGGTGATCACAGATACTTCAGGAGTAATAATATTTGTGCTATCGAGCCGGCCGCCCAACCCTACTTCGATCACCGCAATGTCTACCTGCTGCTGTGCAAAATAATCAAAAGCCATGACGACGTTGATCTCAAAAAAACTCGGTTCGATCTTTTCGATGACTGGTTGTATACGTTCTGTAAAATCAATGATGAATGATTCATTAACCATTTCTCCATTAACTTTTATACGTTCACGGAAATCTTTTAAGTGAGGAGAAGTATATAACCCGGTTTTGTATCCGGCGGTTTGTAAAATAGCCGCCAACATATGACTAACTGAACCTTTACCATTGGTACCAGCTACATGTATCGATTTAAATTTTCTTTCGGGATTACCGAGGTGGTCAGCCAGGTAGATCGTATTATCAAGATTGTCCTTATACGCAGCTGCACCAATACGGCTGAACATGGGCAGGCGGGAGAATAAATAGTCGAGTGTTTCCCGGTAATTCATACGGCTGCAAACTAGTTATTTATTTTTAGCATTGAGAAATTAATGAGAATTAATGTACGATGTCAGATGTACGACTGCCTGATACACTTGAATAGCTGAATAACTGTACTATATAAAATCTAAAAGCTGCCAGCTAATAGCTAACAGCTTTTAGAAAGTCGTACATCGTACATCTAACACCGTACATATTCTGCTATCAAGGTGATAGTAACGATTCATACAGGAAATAATTTTCCTGGTCAAAGCAAACAAAATATACTTCTTCGATAGAACTATCTGTTTTCAACCAGACAGAGACGGTTTGTACTGCTATCAATGCTGCCTGATTTTTTGGATAGCCATAAATACCGGTGCTGATATTAGGAAAGGCAACGCTTTTTAATTGCTTTGATGCGGCCAGCGCTAAGCAATTTTTATAGCAATCGGCCAGCTTCGCATCTTCATTTTTCTTTCCCTTGTTCCATACAGGACCGACAGTATGAATAACAAACTTTGCGGGCAGGTTACCAGCCGTTGTGATCACTGCTTCACTTGTTTTACAACTACCTTGTTTGGCGATGATGTTCCTGCATTCATCTAATATAGCCGGACCACCTGTGCGATGAATAGCGCCATCCACACCGCCACCGCCCATTAATGATGAATTGGCTGCGTTG
>JBDTPD010000624.1:0-2834 GCA_039932855.1 Chitinophagaceae bacterium
GCACATCCCGCCCTGTCTCCACCACTTCCCCCGTTATTTCATGGCCCAGCACCACTGCTAATGCTGCTTCGTTTTGAGTAATAGGTAACAGTCCTGTGTACACAACGATCTTTCCGCCAGGCATACACCAGGCGTTTACTTCTTTGCTATCAACTAATTTATATTCCCATTGATATCCTTCAATATCTTTTGATCTACCATTCTGCGCATAAAAATCCTGAACGGCTTTTGTAATACGCTGTCCTACTCTTACTACCATTTCAGCATCCCTGCTTCCGCTGGTGCTGATAACTTTATTGGTAGAAAGGAATTGCTGATATTCGGTTGTAGCCATTGACTGAAGTTGTGAATCAGGTAATAACTTTAATTGACTACGTCCCGTAATAGGATTCTTGGTGCAGGCGGTGAACATAGCTGCTAACAGAAAGAGTGAAATAATTCTTCGGCTCATGGTAATGTTTTTTACGTAAAATCCAATCATTGTACCAAAGAGTACAATAAGCAGTGTTTTTTGAAAGAAAGGGAGGATTTTTTAAAATTACCTGTTGTGGTAAGCGGCATTATCTCTTCTGCGCTGACGACGACGATCGCGATGCTTCAGAATAGGCACTTTGCTTTCGCTGCCACGTAAAAGGCGGGTAATATTTTTCTGATGTGTAAGAATAACCATCAATGCTACCGCTATAGCGAATACACGATAGGTGCTATTATCAACATTGAAAATGATCAGGATAAAAACAGGAAACGCTACACTCGCAAGAATAGAACTTAATGAAACAAATCTTGTCAGGAATAACACCAATAAGAATACACCTGAACAACACATGGCTGTTACCGGTGAAATTCCTAATACCAATCCAAACAGTGTTGCTACCCCCTTACCACCCCTGAAATCGGCCCATATCGGGAAAACATGTCCCACAACGGCTGCAAGACCCAGTACGATTTGTAAGTTCAGGAATTTAGAAGTGCTGTCTGCGTATTGAGGAAGAAGTAAAGCAAGTTTAACTGCAATGATACCTTTCAACATATCAACGATCATTACTGTTGTTCCCCATTTAGGACCCAGTACACGATATGTATTTGTGGCACCGGCATTACCGCTACCATACTCTCTGATATCAATATCGAAAAAGTAACGGCTTACCCAAACTGAAGTGGGTATGCTGCCAATGAGATAAGCCAAAACTGTGAGCAAAAGCTCATTCATAGAATTTTGGGGTTGAGGTTGGATATCAAAAATAGTAAAAATTCGAATTACTGGTAACATTAATTTAACCTAAAACCAGCATTACGTCAATATGACAGACTCAAACAGAGCCAGTTATGACGCTCCAGCCTGATGACGGACTTTAAACCGTACTCCCCGGTTTTTCGTTGGATATCAGTTTCATCATCTTTCAGCAGGCCGCTTAATACCAGAACGCCGCCAGGGGCAAGTTGTTTTGTTAACAACGAAAAATTATCGAGGATCACATTCTTATTGATATTGGCCAGAATGACGTCAAATACCCTGTTCTTCAACGCGGTATCAGCTTTTTCTACAATAATATCTGAGCAGTGATTATTAGAAATATTTTCCTTCGCATTTTCAATGCTCCAGTCATCATGATCAATAGCGAAAATTTCTGAAGCTCCCAACTTCTCTGCTAATATTGCCAGGATGCCTGTACCGGTACCAAAATCAAAGACCGACTTACCGGTAAAATCAATTTCTTTCATCTGCGCGATCATCATATACGTTGTTGCATGATGACCGGTACCAAAACTCATCTTTGGTGTGATCACAATTTCATGCTCCACATTTTTAAACGGGTCATGAAAACCAGCACGTATACCTACAAACTCATCCACTACTACCGGATGGAAATTAGATTCCCATATTTCGTTCCAGTTTGTTTCCTGAACCACTGTTTTGGAAAAATGAATATTCATTTCTTTTGCCAGCTCATTCACGAGCATTTCATCAAATGAATCTGAAGGAATAAATGCTTTGAGGCCATCTTCATTTTCTTCAAATCCCTCATAGCCCGCTTCACTTAATTTAGCAATGAGTATCGATGCCTGCTCATAAGATATATTTTCAAAAAACAATTGAATGTAGTCCATATGTTAAAATAAAATAACCCCATACGAAGGGGTTATTGCTTATTATAAGATGTTCAGTTTTTAATTATTGCCATCACCTTGTCTTGGCGCTTCTGATCTTTGCTCAGGTTTTGGGATCAATGCCTTTCTTGACAATTTGAACTTACCTGTTTTTGGATCTGTACCGATCAGTTTCACTTTGAACTTATCGCCTTCTTTGACGATACCTTCAAGTGTTTCCAATCTCTTCCAGCTTATTTCACTGATGTGTACCAATCCTTGTTTGCCAGGCATGAACTCAACGAATGCACCGAATGGCATGATTGATTTCACTGTTGATTCATATACATCTCCTACTACAGGAACGGCTACGATACCCTTGATCCATGCTTCTGCTTTTTGTACACCTTCTTTGTTTACACCGAACACACTCACTTCACCCATGTTGTTAACTTCTTCGATGTTGATAGTCGTACCGGTTTCGCGTTGCATTTCCTGGATGATCTTACCACCGGGCCCGATAACAGCGCCAATGAACTCGCGGTCGATAAACATTTTGATCATTCGCGGAGAATGAGGTTTCACTTCGCTTCTATGTTCAGCAATACAATTGTACATTGCATCAAGGATATGCAAACGTCCACGACGTGCCTGATCCAATGCCTGCTGCATTACTTCCATTTTCAATCCATCAACTTTGATATCCATCTGTACACCGCAGATGCCATCCCTGGTACCGGTTACTT
>JBDTPD010000625.1:0-2821 GCA_039932855.1 Chitinophagaceae bacterium
CCAGTTTATGATACATCCTGAAATAATTCTGCAGGGTGATCGTTGCATAGGTTTGTGTTGCCGCTTCGATCTTTACATTTTCTTTTGCTTCAATAGCCTGGTGCAATCCATCGCTGTACCGGCGTCCATCGAGGATACGACCTGTTTGCTCATCTACAATCTTGATCGCTCCATCCATTATTACATATTCTACATCTTTCTGGAACAATGCATAAGCTTTCAGCAATTGTTGTACAGTATGAATACGGTCAGCCTTCTGTGTATACTCATTCAATACTGCTTCTTTTTCATGAAGCTTATCTTCTGCAGAACTATTGTTTTTTTCAATCTCTGCAAGGTTTACACCTACATCTGGTAATACAAAGAAGTCGGGATCTTCACCTGAACGGGTGATTGCATTCAATCCTTTATCGGTAAGGTCAACTGAGTTTTGTTTTTCATCAATATTAAAAAACAAATCTTCGTCAACGATATGCATGTTGCGTTGCTGATCCTGCAGGTAATAATTTTCTGCCTTCTGCATTTTCACTTTGATACCCGGCTCACTCAGGAATTTGATCAATGGTCCGTACTTTGGTAAACCACGGTAGGCTCTGAATAAATATAAGCCACCTGTCTTTGGATCGTCTTCTCCTTTGTCAAATAATCTCTTTGCTTCATTCAGGCAGGTACGTACCACACGTTCTTGTTCCTGCACCAATTGCAATATTCTTGGTTTGTGTATATGAAACTGCTGATCTTCTCCTTTTGGAATTGGTCCGGAGATGATCAATGGCGTTCTTGCATCATCGATCAAAACGGAGTCAACCTCATCGACCATCGCGAAATGATGTTTGCGTTGTACCATTTCTTCCGGTGAATGCACCATGTTATCACGGAGATAATCGAAACCAAATTCATTATTGGTACCATAAGTGATATCTGCGAGGTAAGCTTGTCTTCTTTCTTCACTATTAGGTTGGTGCTTATCGATACAATCAACTTTTAATCCCAACCATTCAAACAATGTTCCGTTCCATTCCTGGTCACGACGGGCGAGATAATCATTCACCGTAACGATATGCACGCCTTCAGCAGGCAATGCATTGAGATATGCAGGCAGGGTAGACACAAGGGTCTTACCTTCACCCGTTGCCATCTCAGCGATCTTTCCGGAATGTAATACAGCGCCACCGATCAGCTGCACATCATAATGCACCATGTTCCAGGTTACTTCACCACCGGCTGCTGTCCAGGAATTACTAAAAACGGATTTATCACCGTCGATATGTATGTAATCTTTCTTTACGCTCAGGTCACGATCCAACTGTGTAGCAGTAGAAACGAGTTCTTTATTTTCTTTAAAACGACGGGACGCTTCTTTTACTGTTGCAAATGCTTCAGGAAGGATCTCTTGGAGAACCTCCTCAATTTTTTTATCTCTTTCTTTCTTCAGCTTATCTACCTGTTGGTAAATAGCATCTTTACCCATCAGGTCATTAAAAGGAAGTTCCTCGGCTGCTTTATTACTGGCCGCGATTTCTTCATTAATCCCCTTCAGGTGATCCTGGATACGCTGACGGAATTCCTGTGTCTTATTCCTCAGTTGATCATTGGTCAGTGATGCATAGCTAACAAAGAATTCATTGATCTTCTGTACTACAGGAGAGATCTTTTTAACGTCCTTATCAGATTTATTGCCACCGAAAATTTTGGAAATAATACCGAGCATAATTATGTGTTATGGCTATTTATACGAATTCGTTTAATAATCAGGGTTTAGATTGGTCAAAAACGGTGCTACACCCAGATAGCAAGCCAATTTGACAGCTTCAAAAAGTTGAGCTTTAAGAAGAGGGGCAAAGATAATGTATCTGGCTGAGAGGAGGTAGATGTGACGATTTGGAAATTTGGAGATTTGTATAGCCAAAAATCGGCCATTGGAGAAAACCCTTAAAGGCGTCCAATTACAATCTTAAAAATTTTCAAATTGTCACATCTTCAAATTATCACATCAATTACGCTTCAATCCGCTTAAAGCGATAGATCGAGAAATAAAATAACAAAAGCATGGTACCAATCATTACTGCAAAATCTACCGGCAAGCCAAAATGGCTTTGATTTACAAGACTTCCCCGCATAGCATCCACCGCATAGGTCAACGGATTGGCATAAGCAATCGCCTTCATGACCTTGGGAATATTATCAAGCGGGAATAAGGCGCTGGATAAAAAGAAAAGCGGGATGACCAGGAAGTTGGTAATGGCCATAAATCCCTGCATATCGTTAACGATAGCGCCGATACCCGAACTGAAACTGACCATGGTCATAGATAAAATGATCATCACGAGCAATGTCAGTGACAGCATGGTCCAGCTATAAGGATGAAACCCGAAGATCAATGCTATCAGAAATAAAACTATTCCCTGGATAGTAGCAATAGTAGCTCCGCCTAATGATCCACCCAACATCACTTTCAACCGTGACACCGGAGCTACCAGCGTTTCTTTCAAAAATCCAAATTGCTTATCCCACATGATATTTACACCCCAGAAAATAGATGTAAATAAAATAGTCTGTGCTACTACACCCGGTACTACAAACTGTATATAACTACCCTGACCGGCTTTTTCAAACACAGCATTGAGTCCAAAGCCGAGTGTAAGAAAATAAACCAATGGCTGAATAAGACTCAAGACCATACGAACGCCGGATCTTTTGTAGCGTTTCATTTGGCGGAGCCATAAAATATAAATGATATTCATAAGTTTAGTATTAATGGTTAGCGCCTGTTGGCAATCGCACGACGGATCATGTCTTTTGAATTATCGGAAGAATCAAG
>JBDTPD010000626.1:0-2789 GCA_039932855.1 Chitinophagaceae bacterium
AGGTAAGACGACCACTGACTTCGGGATGCAGTTCCACCGACTCATTGGCGATAACAGTGCCATTGGCTTCGATGAGGTTAGAGATTTTTTGTGGACTGGCTACCATTACGTCCACTATGACCGGTGGATTTAGCCTTGGCTTATCTGACGCCGATTTGCCTTTGCAACCGGTTATCAAAATACCTGCGGAAATGATAGAAAAAGAACAAAGAAGTAATGAATAAATCCGGTGCATGTTTGCTTGTTGATAGAGCTTCAAATATAATTAGTTTTCTTCCGTTTTGCCTTACCCCGGGATATGACGATAAAAAAAGAACAACCCTGCTTGAGTTAGCGGGTTTTTAACCCCGTTTTTGTATGAGCGGCAATTGAACATATTCAAGATTTTGAATTTTGAAATTGGGAAATTGGGAAATTTGCCAACCTATAACGTTTCTCCGAAAAAGATTAACTGCTGAAAAGATACCACTAATAGGTTTTGAGGCGCAGCCTAAGAAAATTTCCCAATTTCCCAATTCCAAAATTTCAAAATGCTCGCAATTGTAGAATTTTTTACCCGGCAAAAAACATGTTTCTTTGCCACGTAAATCATATATAAATGAATCCTTTGGTCGGAATTATTATGGGTAGTGACAGTGACCTGCCGGTGATGCAGGCCGCTTCGGATATACTCAAGCAATTTGCCATCCCGCACGAAGTAACAGTTGTATCTGCTCACCGTACTCCTTTACGGATGGTAGAATATGCGCAAAAAGCCAAAGAAAGAGGATTAAAAGTGATCATTGCCGGTGCCGGCGGTGCCGCTCATTTACCAGGTATGGTTGCCTCCATTACTGCATTACCGGTAATTGGCGTTCCCATTAAATCATCCAATTCAATTGATGGATGGGATTCTGTATTATCTATTCTTCAAATGCCGAATGGTGTACCGGTTGCTACTGTTGCACTCAATGCTGCAAAAAATGCCGGCATTCTCGCCGCCGAAATCATCGGCACCTCCGATGATAATGTTTTCAAAAAAATCAGCGATTACAAAAACTCCCTCCACAATGAAGTGATTGAGAAAGTTGAGAAAATGAAGAGAGAAGGATGGGAAAATAATTTCGATTGAGGTACTATGGTTGAAAAAGCTGATAGCGTTTAGCTATTAGCTATTAGTTCTTCATTACTAAAAGCTAACAGCTAAACGCTATCAGCATTCTCTCCCGGCATATCTTTTGGATTACCAGCTTCATGAAAACAATTATTTTATCCGTTTCCATCATTATCATTGCGTTCTGTACAGTAAGTTGTAATAACTCTCCTGGTAAACCAGTTGATAACGGGGAAAAAAATTCCCGATCCACTCGTGATTATAGCATAACCAGCGCTAATTCATACAGCGATCTTTTTCTTGATAGCAATCAAGTTGAAAAATTTATTACCAATCAACATTTAGATAACAATATTGCAGATGACATGCGTTCATTTTACAATGCACGCAATTTTGAATTTGCCTGGTTCAATAGTGATGGATTAACTGAACAGGCTTTATCATTCCGTAGTCTATATGACTTTGATAGTACTGATTCAAAAAAGATCCTGGATCGTAGTCTCGATAGTTTAATGATAGAAGATACATTGACGATCGCCGCGACTGATGCTTCTTCGATAAAAACAGAATTACTATTTACCTGGCGCTTTATTAATTATATAACGGCGAAATATCCGGATCAATCAGCGAAGCAAGCGGCGCTGAAAGAATTAATTCCTGCAAAAAAGCAGGGAACATTAGCCATGGCCGATGCTGTATTAGCAGCCAGTGGTAATGAAAGTATTATCGGGGAAAGTTATATTGCCTTACGCAATCAACTAAAGCGATATGCAGATGCAGCAAAAAGTGGTGGCTGGCAAACACTACCATTGTCAAAAAAGAAAATAAAACAAAACACAAGTGATTCCCTGATCCAACCGCTTAAAAAAAGACTACAGCAAACGAGTGAATTAGCGACTTCTGACACCAGTAATATATTCACACCTGAATTAGGTACAGCCATCAGGAAATTTCAGCAGGAACATGGATTGAAGACTGACGGTGCCATATCCCAATCATTGATCAAACAATTAAATGTATCCGCATTGGAGAGAACACAACAAATATTGATCAATCTTGAAAGAATGCGTTGGATGCCATCTATTGCAAAGGGTCGTACGATACTGGTGAACATTCCTGAATATATTTTACATGTATTTGGTGGAAACGATCCATCATTCAATATGGATATTGTGGTAGGTAAAGAAGGACATAGCACGGTAATGTTCACTGGCAATCTCGACCAGGTAGTATTCAGTCCTTACTGGAACCTCCCTCCTGATATTATTCGTAAAGAAGTATTACCCTCAATAAAAAAGGATAATCATTATTTGGAGGAGCATGATATGGAAGTTACAGGTGAAGAAAATGGATTGCCTGTTATCCGCCAGCTTCCGGGTGATAAGAATGAATTAGGTAAAGTAAAATTCCTTTTCCCTAACAGTTTTAATATTTATTTCCACGATACACCACATAAAGAACTATTCAACAACAACGAACGTGCATTTAGTCACGGCTGTATCCGCTTACGCGAACCAGCAAAGATGGCCAGTTTCTTATTAAAAGATCAACCAGAATGGACGGCAGACAGAATAGATGAAGCCATGAATAGTGGTAAAGAAAAGTTTGTGAGAGTAAAAGACCCTGTTCCTGTACTCATTTATTATTATACCGCCTGGATCGATGATCAGAATACGCTCCAATGGCGCGAAGATAT
>JBDTPD010000627.1:0-2785 GCA_039932855.1 Chitinophagaceae bacterium
TTTTTAGTAGCGGAGAAAAAAAATATAGTGCTGGGATGTGCCGGTTGGAAAGATCGTTTCAATCTCGAGGATACCTTGTTTGCCGGTGCAGTTATCAAACGTATCAAACAAGAATTTACTATTCATTGCGATAGTTCATTGATGGCAGAAGATATGTTTGCTGCCAATGAAAAAGATCTTCATGCATTTGTACCGCAGTTGACACACTATCATCGTCTTGTAGAAAGATTCGGATTGATAGAAGACATTCGCTATTGCATGACGAATGATGTCGCTAATATACTGCCTGTATACAAAGAAGGTAAGCTTCTCATAAAATAAAAAAAGGCATACAAGGTAGTTAATTTTTTCCGCACCAATAGGCTTCTTAAATTATTTATTAATTCCCCTCCATTTATAAGGAAATCTGGAATACATTCTTTTACTTTTGCCGATTGCCCTTTTCAGTCCATCAGTCTTCAGTCTATCAGTCGGCAGTCAATTCCCGATGCCAGTAGAAGATTTACAGGTATAGTAATCGACTGCCGACTGATAGACTGAAGACTGCCAGACTGAATAAATGTGAAACCGTAAAACGAACGAATGGCCCTACCACATCTTCTGAAATATGTTTATACCCATGGAACTGATGAAGTGATCCGTCGAGGAAAGAAAATTCATTCTATAGGTTTTGTAGAACTCGTAGAGTACGACGATCTTTTTGGATCTGCTGTGTTCCGAGTAAAGGATGATAGCTACAGCACTTTTTATAAAGTGTATATCCAGAAATTTAAAGATGCGAAAGAAATCTCTTTGCGTTGCAGCTGTCCCTATAATATAGGCGATATCTGTCGTCACGAAACGGCTTCCCTGTTTCAATTACAGGAAATGCTGGATAAAGGACATCTTCAAAGCGATGCGGTACAGTATGATCAACGTCATACTGTCGCCAAGATGAAAACGATTGATCTTAAAACAATCCGTTTTCTTTGTTCACCAGCTGCTCTGGCTGAAGCAGAAACCTTCCTGCGTACACAACGGGCAAATATTGAAAAAGCGGAAAATGAATCAGTGAAGGCATCTGTGTTGCTGGATGATAAAACATATCATGTACTCATTCGCAAGAATGAAGAACGAAACTTTGATACCAGCTGCGACTATGCCGAGCCTAATCACCCGCTATGTTTACCAAAGGTGATCGTGCTCCTGCAATTATTAAATGCCTACGGCGCTAACTACTTCGATAGTATCCGCAACTGGGATAAAGAAAAAAATAAATTACTCGAAGCATACGGCTATTCATTGGAAGATGACCTGGCCGGAAAATTTGAATTCGTGTATAAAGAAGGAAAACCTTTCCTGCGCGTACTCGATATCAATATCAAAAGAGTAGCTGCCGTAGCCGCTACGCCGAAACCGGTGGTGATACCGCAGAGAGAAAGGGAAGTAGCACAGCCGGAAGTAATGCAGGAAGAAAATCCACTCCCTTCTCAACGCCTGGGCATTGTTTTTAATTTTAATAAAAAAGGATATCCGCATTTTACCATTGATGCAATCATTGGTGAACCGAATGCGGCAAATGATGGCTTTGCAGGCAAAGCTGAAAAACCAGACATCAGCCGGTACATCGATACTGATAAGTTACCGGAAGAGGACAGGCAGTTACTAACGCTGTTGCGTAAAGTGCAGGATACTGAGATCAATAAATACATCAGTCGCAACTCCCCCTTCTCAGGTATCTGGGAAAATATCATTCACCAGGATCAGGATGACCTGCCGGGAGAAACGAAAGAGTTAATGGCAGAATATCTTTTCCCGCGATTAAAGAAATTATGTACAGAGCAGGAAGGTGGTATCAGTCCTTTGTTCTTCTTATTACCCACCGGGAAAAGTTTTAAGACCACCAATCTCGAGCCATTACAGGTAAATAAAGAAGAGGCCACATTGCATTTTATTGTAAAAAAGAATTCTCATTATACCGTACAGTGCCGTGTAAAAGGTGGCGGTATGGAATATGATCTTTCAGAAAATGAAAGCGATAGCCCACTATTCTTTTTATATAATAATCAATTGCATCTCTGGAAGAGCAATGAGGTTATTCATTTAGCCGATAAATTTATTCCTACCGGTAAAATGGTTGTAGCGGAAAACGAATGGTCCTCTACTTTATCGCAATTCATTCTGCCATTAGCCAAAGAGTATAAGGTTGATTTTGATAAAACGATGGTTCAGGAAATAAAAGATGGTGATCCTGAAGTAAAATTATACCTGGTAGAAAAAGGTGATTATCTCGTTTTCCAACCTTCCTTTTCTTATAAAGGATATGAAACAAAATCAAAGGATCGTGATGAGATAGTAGTACCGCAGGGTGATAAAGTGTTAATCGTTCATCGTAACCGTGAAGTAGAAAAAGTATTTATCGACAAGCTGCAGAATCTTCATTCCAATTTTATTTATAATGAAGAAAATGGCTCACTGGCACTGAAAGGCATCGATGTATTGAAGCATAACTGGTTTTTCCTCTTTGTGGATGCCATGAACGAAATGAAAACGCCGGTCTATGGATTTGAGGCGTTGAAGAATTTCCGTTTCAATACAGCCAAGCCGCAAACAAAGATCTTTATCAGCAGCAATACCGATTGGTTTGATGCCAAGATCGATATTATTTTCGGCGATCAGAAAGTAACAGTAGCAGAAGTTAAAAGAGCACTGGCTAATAAGCAGCAATTTGTACAACTGAATGACGGAACATTAGGAATTCTTCCGGAAGAATGGCTGAAAAAATATTCATTGCTGTTCCGCGTAG
>JBDTPD010000628.1:0-2785 GCA_039932855.1 Chitinophagaceae bacterium
ATCACTGTAGCTCCAGTTGCTTCTGCCACCTGCGCAATCACATTAGTATATACCTGTGCATCGAGTGTCTTTAATGAATCCTGGTTGACCTGATGTATTTTCTTTACACCATATTTTCCTAATGCAGCCAGGTCTTCTGATGTGGCACCGAGTACAACACCTTCAGCAGTGGTACCTAATTGTTCAGCTACTTTTGCGCCATAGCTCAAAACTTCTAATGAAGATTTCTTAACATGGCCCTCGGCGGTATCGATGAATATTAAAACTGACATGGGATAGAGTTAAAAGTTGAATGTTGAAAGTTGAATGAGTCGCGTTTGCTATTACTATTAAAAAGCTTTTGCTTCTTCATGTAATAAGCGAACCAGTTCTTCTACATTATCTGGTGATACCAGTTTTACTCCGGCCTTAGCTGGAGGTAAACCAAAACTGTTTACACTGGTGAATGAATCTGCAGCAACTGGTTCCACCACTTTCAATGGTTTGGTACGGGCCGCCATGATACCGCGCATATTTGGAATACGTTGTTCAGCCATTCCTTTTTGTGCGCTGACAACAACAGGAAGTTCTACTTCATTTACTTCTTCACCACCTTCGATCTCGCGGGTGATGGTAGCTTTTGTGCCTGCCAGTTCAAATTTGGTAGCTAATGCTACATAAGGAAGCTCCAGTAATTCAGCCACCATACCACCAATTGATGAACCATTATAATCAATGGTTTCTTTACCGGTGAAAATGAGGTCATATCCCTGACCTTTTGCTACGGCAGCAATCTGCGAAGCGATATAATAACTGTCATGGTTGTCAGTATTGACACGAATAGCTTCATCGCCACCCAATGCAAGGGCCTTACGGATGATGGGCTCGGCATCGGCGCCACCTACTGTGACGAGGTGAATAACAGTAGCCGCGTCCTTTTCTTTTAACTCAATTGCGCGAACAAGGGCATACCATTCATCGTATGGATTGATGATCCATTGGACACCATTGTTATCGAATTTCGTGTTGTTATCGGTGAAAGCTATTTTTGCCGTTGTATCCGGCGTTTTACTGATACAAACAAGGATTTTCATTCGCTTTGTTTTTGAGGTTGCTCCCGTAAGGAGAGGCTAACGATAGGTAGTTGTTTATGCAACTAACGCAAAGATAAGCGTTGATCATCGATTTATCATACAAAAAAAGAAATTTTTTTCCGCATGGATCGCCTCGAAAAATTACAGCAATTCTTACAGGATAATCCCGATGATAGTTTTGTGCAGCATGCCATTGCACTGGAATATATCAAGCAGGGAAATGACGCTGCTGCTAAAATAGTTTTTGAAGAATTACTGCAACGGGAACCGACTTATATCGGCAGTTATTATCACCTGGCTAAACTACTGGAACGGAATAATAACACTGATGCCGCGATCAGGGTATATGAAAAAGGAATGGATGAAGCGAAGAAAGCCGGAGATAATCATGCATATGGTGAGTTGAGAGGGGCGTATGAGGAATTGACTTTTTAGGAATGAGAAATAAGGAATTAGAAATGAGAAATAAGAAAGTAAGCGCAGCGGTTTGATAAATGTCTCTTTTTACATGATCGATTTATTTAAGCAGTATATCATTCAAAAAAATCTTTTTACTAAAGAAGATAAACTTTTGCTGGCCGTCAGCGGAGGTATTGATTCTGTGGTGTTATGTGAATTATGTAAACAAGCAGGTTTTCATTTCATCATCGCTCATTGTAATTTTCAATTGAGAGGGGAGGAGAGCGAAAGAGATGAACAGTTTGTAAAAGATCTGGGAAAAAAATATGATGCAGAGGTATTGATCAAAAAAATGGATACAGAAAAATATGCAACAGAAAATAAAGTATCCATCCAGGTAGCCGCAAGAGAACTTCGCTATGAATGGTTCAATCAACTGATCGATGATAAAAAGGCCGCTTATATTCTTACCGCTCACCATGCCGATGATAATGCGGAGACCTTACTGATGAATTTTTGTCGCGGTACAGGTTTACATGGATTAACAGGTATTCCGGAGAAAAGCAATCACCTGGTCCGTCCGCTATTACATTTTTCCAAACAGGAAATACTTGATTTTGCCGATCAATATAAACTGGAGCATGTAGAAGATTCTTCCAATCAATCTTCAAAATATACGCGTAACCTTTTTCGTAACGAGATCATGCCATTGATTGAAAAGGTATTCCCCCAAGTAAAAGAAAACCTGCAGGATAATATCAGAAGATTTACCGCTATCGAACAGCTTTATGAATACTCGACCAGTGAATTAAAAAAGAAGTTGTGTCGCAGGAAAGGAAATGAAATACATATTCCTGTTAAGCAATTAATGTCATTTAATAATCGCGCGCTCATTTATTCTGTTATTGCTGAATATGGTTTTTCTGAAAAGCAGGTAGATGAAGTCTTGAAACTGGCGACAAGTGATTCGGGTAAATATATTCAATCACCTGCGGGTAGCTTTCGTATGATCAGGCACCGGCATTGGTTCATCATCAGTCCGCAACTGGATATGACGGTTGAGAATATTGTGATTGAAGAAAAGGATGAACGGGTATTATTTGCTCCGGGCTATTTACAAATAGAAACAGTGAAACCAAAGACGACTGTTGATTCCAACAGTGCCATCGCATTATTAGATAGTAAGGATATTCAGTTCCCGCTTTTGCTGCGCAAATGGAAGCAAGGAGATTATTTCTATCCATTAGGGATGCCAAAAAAGAAAAAGCTATCCCGTTTTCTCATCGATCAAAAAATATCCAAATCAGGGAAGG
>JBDTPD010000629.1:0-2782 GCA_039932855.1 Chitinophagaceae bacterium
AACAGATTGGTCCCTTTTACATTTAATACACTTCCATCTTCTTACATTGATTTTTGTTTAATTTTTTTATCCTTCTTCGTCATCATCTTCTGTTATTCTTTTCATTCAACACACGTGATAATTTATCTTTAACAAATGAGTAAAGTTAAAACCGCATTCTTCTGTCAAAACTGCGGATATGAAAGTGTAAAATGGGTTGGTCAATGTCCATCTTGCGGACAATGGAACACATTTGTTGAAGAGTTGATACAAAAAGAGACAAATAAAAACGGAACTAACTGGAAAGATGACAAAGAAGAAAGACGATCAAACAAAACTGTATCGTTATCTGAAATAAAAAGTAGTGAAGAAAAAAGAATCACTACACCCGATGCTGAATTGAATCGTGTATTAGGCGGTGGTATCGTTCCTGGAAGTATTGTATTGATTGCTGGTGAACCTGGTATCGGTAAATCAACGTTGTTCTTGCAAACAGGTTTATGGTTAAAAGATATTTCTGTCTTATACATCAGTGGTGAAGAAAGTGAACAACAGATAAAGATGCGCGCTGATAGATTAAAATCAGCTAATACAGGTACAGGTGAAAATTTTTACCTGCTTACTGAAACATCTACACAAGTCATTTTCCAGGAGATAAAAAAGTTAAAGCCGCAACTGGTCATTGTTGATTCTATTCAAACATTACATACTCCATTTATAGATTCATCGCCTGGTAGTATATCCCAGATAAGAGAATGTGCGGCTGAATTTCAACGATTCGCCAAGGAAAGCAATACACCTGTCTTTCTTATTGGCCATATAACCAAAGATGGAAACATTGCCGGTCCGAAGATATTAGAGCACATGGTTGACACAGTACTTCAATTCGAAGGTGACAGGCATTATGCTTATCGTATCCTCCGCACATTAAAGAATCGATTTGGAAGTACTGCTGAGCTTGGTATCTATGAAATGGGTGATATGGGTATGCGTGGCGTTATTAATCCAAGCGAAATACTCATCACACAGAAAGAAGATCAGCTAAGCGGTATTGCTATTGCTGCCACAATAGAAGGAATGCGTCCATTGCTTATTGAAGTACAGGCGCTCGTTACACAGTCTGTATATGGTACTCCACAAAGAACTGTGAGCGGTTTTGATCTTCGCCGTTTGCAATTGCTATTAGCGGTATTGGAAAAAAGAGGTGGATTTCATTTTGGTGTAAAAGATGTTTTTCTAAATATTGCGGGTGGTTTAAAGGTAGAAGATCCGTCTATTGATCTTGCTGTACTGTGTGCTTTGCTTTCTTCTTACGAGGATGTTCCCTTATCACATCATATCTGTTTTGCTGGTGAAGTAGGATTAAGTGGCGAGATAAGAGCTGTTAATCGTATTGATCAACGCATTGCAGAAGCACAGAAACTTGGTTTTGAAAAAATCATTGTTTCCAAATACAGTCAGAAAGGAATGAACAAACAGAAATTCGATATTGAAGTGGTACCAATGGGAAGAGTGGAAGAAGTGTATCAATACTTGTTCTAACAGAAAATCCTGATTTTATTCCATTAAAAAACAAATTAAAAAGTCAAAATATCAACTTGATATTTTGACTTTTTAATTTTGACTTTTTAATTTACTCACTATGCCCCTATTTAAAGAAATAACCGATTCATTACTCCACCTCCTGTTCCCTCACACCTGTTCCGGTTGTGGCAGTGATATATTGGATAAAGAAAATCTTCTTTGCCTGCATTGTCTTCATACACTTCCGGGTACTCACTTTGAACGACTTGCTAATAATCCGGTTGAGAAAAAATTCTGGGGTCGATTACCATTACAACAAGCAACTGCACAATATTTTTTTACCGGCGGTTCATTGATGCAACAACTCATTCACCAGGTCAAGTATAAAAGAAATAAAGAGCTGGGTATTCAATTAGGAAGAATGATTGGAATGTCATTAAAACAATCTGGTCGGTTTGGTGCCGATGCATTAGTTCCTCTTCCATTATTTCCCGGCAGAGAAAAAAGAAGAGGCTATAACCAGGCCGATCTTCTTTGCGATGGCATGGCCGAACAACTAAACATTCCAGTTTTAAAAAAATGTATCGTCCGCCCACAGCATACCGAAACACAAACAAGCAAAGGGCGGATAGAACGATGGGAGAATATGGAAGGAAAGTTTGTATTAACCGATCCTGCATCTGTTGCCGGCAAACATCTCTTATTGGTAGATGATGTGATCACCACCGGCGCGACACTGGAATCTTGTGGGTTAGAATTACTGAAAGCTGACGATGTCAATTTAAGTATTGCCTGCCTTTGTTTTGCCTCCCGTTAACGCGGATATAATAGATTGTAAAGGATTTCGAGGAACATAATCAAATCAGTGAAATCCTATCTAATCTTTTAATCTGTGATAATTTAGAGTATTTTTATAGCCATGAAAGCCGTCATCCTGCTACTCTTTGCATCCATCCTTCTCATTTTTTCCTGCCGGAAAGATTCATTTATTACTTCTCCTGACGCAAAGGTGACCCTGTCCGCAGATACACTTAAATATGATACGGTTTTTCCAACTGCTGGTTCCATTACTAAATACTTCATGATCTTCAACAACAATAAACAGAAGTTAAAAATTTCTTCTGTGAAGCTCATGGGTGGTAGCGCTTCTGCTTTTAAAATGAATGTAGATGGCATTGCTACGACCGAAGCTACCGACCTGGAAATAGAAGCGAATGATAGCATGTATGTATTTGTACAGGTAAATGTAAATCCGAGCGCCGGTAATCTTCCTTTTGTT
>JBDTPD010000630.1:0-2778 GCA_039932855.1 Chitinophagaceae bacterium
GGCAGAAGATGGTGGTTTAACTTTCTACGAGCCGGCAATTAATCGTTTCTCACATTACAGGCACGATAACAATAATGAGAAAAGCCTTAGTAATGACAACGCGAGATGTGTATTTGAAGACGATCAGCATCTGTTATGGATAGGAAGTGATGGCGGAGGATTGAATTTGTTTGATAAAAAAACACAATCATTTACCAGGTTCCGGTATAATAAAAAGGACAGCAATTCACTCAGCAGTGATAACGTGGTAAAGATATTTCAAGATAGCCGCAAAAGATTATGGATCGGCACAGTAGGCGGTGGACTCAACTTATTTGACAGGCAAACCGGAAAGTTTCATCGTTTTTTACATAGCGATCTAAATCCAAATACTATTCTCAGTAATGTAGTATTTGCGCTGTGTGAAGATGGAGACGGAAATATCTGGATAGGAACCGAAAACGGCGGTGTTAGCATTTACAATCCGGAGACGAGTAAGTTTTATCATTACCTGCACGATGAAATAGACAATGAAAGCCTTAGTCATAATTCAGTATATGATATTTACAGGGACATCTATGGATCGATGTGGGTAGGAACATTTGCAGGTGGACTTAATATCTTCAATCCTGATGCGAACAGGTTTATACATTATAAACATACTTCTGTATCAAATAGTCTTAGCCATAATAATGTCCTTTGCATGGCGGAAAATAACGATGGCAAATTATGGATAGGCACTGATGGGGGAGGACTGAACCTGTTTGACCCGATTACAAAGGAATTTCGTCGTTTCCTTCATGAAAAAGGAAATGATAAAAGTATATGTGGCAATTATGTGCTTAGCGTGTGCCAGGCTTCCGATGGTAACCTATGGATAGGTACCTGGGCTGATGGCGTTACAGTATACAATCCGAAGAAGGATACTTACCAGCACTTTAAAAACAATATGGCTGATACTACCAGTCTTAGTAATAATAATGCATGGGTCATTATCGAGGACCACGATAAAAATATTTGGGTGGGCACATACAATGGTGGCCTTAATTTATATAATCCTGCTACGCGTTCTTTTACACGTTTTGACAATGGTAGTAACAATATCAGCAGTAAGAAGATCAATTCGATTACAGAAGATTCGCATGGAAACCTCTGGCTCAGTACAGATGGGGGAGGTATAGAGATATTTAATAAAAAAACAAAAACATTCACTCATCTTTTTTACCAGGAAGATAAGAATAGTCTTAGCGATAACCGGGTCAATTATATATATGAGAATCGCGACGGTAATTTATGGATCAGCACGATGGCGGGGCTCAATTTTTATAACACACAAACAAAATCGTTTACCGTTTATACTACTGCGAATGGATTGCCTAACAATGTCATCTTTGGTTTACTCGAAGACGATAAAGGATACTTGTGGATCAGTACCAATAAAGGATTAAGTCGTTTTAATCCACGTACAGCCACTTGCAAAAATTTTGATCTGCAGGATGGATTGCAGTCGTATGAGTTCAAGATGCGTGCATTTTGTAAAACAAAAAACGGAGCAATGTATTTTGGCGGCATCAACGGCTTCAATGAATTCTTCCCGGGTAATATTAAAGAACGGGCATTTGATTTCCCGCTGGTTTTTACCAATTTCGAAATTTTTAATAAGAAGGTGCCTGTTGCTTTGCACGAGAATGATTCTCCATTGAAAAAAGATATTTCGGAAACAAAAGACATAACGTTGCCTTATAGCAGTTCTGTTATCACATTCGAATTTGCGTCATTAAGTTTTTCAGACCCTGAAAAACAACAGTATGCATATAAGCTCGATGATTTTGACAAGCAATGGATAGACGCCGGAAGTACGCGGACAGCTACTTATACCAACCTCGATCCGGGAACTTATGTCTTTATGGTAAGAAGACTAAATAGTAATGGTGCATGGTCTTCTCCTATTTCACTAAATCTTACTATTAGTCCACCATTCTGGCTGACGTGGTGGTTTCGCGTTGCAGTGTTGCTGGTCATAGCCGGTAGTGCTGTTGCTTTTTATAAAGCGCGTATCAATGCGGTAAAACGGCAACGGGTAATACTTGAAGAAAAAGTGGCCAGGCAAACGATCGAGCTAACGCATCTCAATGAAGAAGAACATAAGGCAAGGGTAGACGCAGAAAAAGCAAGAGAGGAAACCAACGATGCGAATGAGAGCCTTGAAAGAAAAAATCAAGAGCTGGAGCAATTTGTCTATATCGCTTCGCATGATTTGAGAGAACCATTGCGTACTACTACCAGTTATGTGGAACTGTTTCGCAAACAATACGGAACTCAGCTTGATGAAAAAGCTAATAAATACCTGATGCTTATTCTGCAATCATCTGAACGGATGAGAGTACTTATTACCGATCTGCTTGATTATTCACGATTGGGAAATGACAGGGAACTGCAACAGGTAGATTGCAATCTTGTTTTGCAGGAAGTACTTGCTGATCTTGGTATAGCACTCAATGAGGCTGGTGCAACTGTCAATACTGGTGACCTGCCTGTTATTAATGCATACACTACCGGCATAAAGCAACTTTTTCAGAACCTGATTGCCAATGGCATTAAATTCAGAAAAAAAGATATCGCACCTCAACTAAATATCCAGGCAATCATGAAAGATAATTGCTGGCAATTTTCAGTAGCTGACAATGGTATAGGAATGCAACAGGAGCACACGGATAAGATCTTTAATATTTTTCAACGCCTGCATACACGAAAGGAATATGAGGGGTCAGGCATTGGATTGGCGCATTGCAAAAAAAT
>JBDTPD010000631.1:0-2755 GCA_039932855.1 Chitinophagaceae bacterium
TATTTCTATAAAAGACCTGATCGAATACCGCATGAAGCGTGATTCATTGATAGAAGAGATTGTCAGGGTTGATATGCCTACGAAATATGGTGACTTCAAACTGGTAGCTTTTAAAGAAAAGAATTCTACTAATGAACACCTCGCTTTATTAAAAGGTGAATGGACAAAAGATGAACCTGTTATGGTCAGGGTGCATTCATCCTGCTTTACCGGTGATATACTTGGTTCCCTTCGTTGTGATTGCGGCGAACAATTACAAGCTGCTATGAAAATGGTAGAGAAAGAAGGTAAGGGCGCTATTTTATATATGAACCAGGAAGGCCGCGGTATCGGCTTGCTGAATAAATTGAAAGCATACCGTTTACAGGAAGAAGGAATGGATACGGTAGAGGCTAACCTGCATTTAGGTTTCCAGATGGATCAGCGCGATTATGGTATCGGTGCACAAATGCTCAGGCATCTCGATATCACCAAACTTCGTTTGATCAGCAACAATCCGAAAAAGAGAGTAGGGTTGGTTGGTTATGGTTTGGAAGTAGTAGAAAACATTCCGATCAATATCAAATCAAATCCTCACAACGAAAAGTATTTGCAGACGAAGAGAGATAAGTTAGGGCATGAACTAAAGTAGAGGGGGCCTAGTCTGTTCCTTTCTGCACTTCACCACCTTCCTGCACCTTCTCCGCCTCCACTGGCTTCGCGGGCTTTTTGATTTTCTTTTTCTTATTACCCAAAAATTCTCCGAGATTATCGAATTCTTTGCGGTAGGCAATGCTTGCGCCGGAACGTTTGGTACGCGGTGCACCTGTACTGCTGGTACTGAGATAATCAAGATCCTGGCGATAAAAGAAGCTGGCTCTGATAGTACCACTTTGATTGATCAGCCATTCTGCCGTTACATCAGGTAAAAATTGTACACTCTGCTGAATCGTTGATTGCAATGGCACATCAAGTGTACTTCCCAGTGTGACAACGAAACGATCTTTAAACATAGAGATCGGAACATTGACATTGAAATTTGTTTGATTGGGATTAAAACCATTACCGCTTTGCTGATCAAGTAAGTTTCTGTTGTATACAGAACCACTGAAGTTAATACTGATATTATCCGTCTTCAGGATCTTCGCCAGCTCTGTATTTAGTTTTTTATTTATTTCATTAAAAAATAAACCAGACAAACTCGAGATAGTACTATAGGTAAGTTCATTGATCGTTGTACCAATACCTCCGTTTACACCACTATTCTGCGCAGTCTGCGTTTCAGGTGGCGCAAAACTATTAAACACGATCAGGTAAGTAACCTGGCGATTGATCTCATTCTCATTTTTCTCCATTTGTTCAATTGCTGAAGTAATAGAGAAGTCCGTAGCAACTTTACTGGTGGGAGGAAATTCCAATCCGAATTTGAATTGTGGCTTAAACAGTGAATCAGTCATGTGAGCCACAACCAATACATTTTCTCTCACCCTGGTATAAGAAGGATCTACTGTCAATGAATTATTCACCAATGGAGCGAAGCTTACTCTTTCAGCAGTATAAGTAGCTTCAAACTGTACTTTGGCGCCATACGGATCACCATTCCAGGAAATAAAGCTATTGGAACCTTTTCTCAACGTAAATGGCTTCTTGAAAAATGACTGGAAGGTAAAGAGGTAATCGCCTTCTTCAATATCAAAGCGACCACGGATCGCTAATTTTTCATTGCTGCCCGAATGTATATTTAATGAACCCGATCCTCTTCCTTTTATTTCATCACCGGTAAGATCATCCAATACCACTCTTACTGTTAATGAAGGATTAGCCGTTACATCCACATCATAGGTAATGTTAGATTCATTAGTGCCTGATGCGTTTACATCCATTTCATGTCCATACTTTCTTTCAACCAGGAAATCGGCAATACCTGATTCGCGGCTACGGGATGAAGGAATAGTTACGGTGCTGCTGTCTGCTGAAGAAGCGATAGCATCGATCTTCATATACAGGTCAGACTCGGCGCCTGATAAAGAGAATGAACCAGTTCCTTTTACACGACCATAGAATTGCTTATTGTCATTAAAAGAAGTATTTAATAATAATACCGGATTGTTATCCAGCGGTGATGAAGTCTTTGGCTTACGCGTTGATACAGCTAAGTCAAAGAACATATCGCGGAAGAAAGTATGCTGTATACTTCCTGTCAGGTAAATAGGATTGCCGGTTGCAGGATCAATCAATACAATACCATCGAGATTGATCTCTTTAGGCTTTAATTCGATTTCTGTATCCAGTATTTTATAAAAACATTGAGTGAAGTTTACTTTCAAGCCCGCATCTTTCAATCTTCCTTTACCTGTTACCTGTAGTTTATCAAATTGTCCCTTGATGTCAAAGTTACCCGTAACATATCCCTGCATGTCAGAGAATAAATCGCCGAGGAAACGTTCAAGGAATTTTATCTGGAAATTATTAGCTTTTATAGCAATCAGGTTATTCTGTTGTTTTGCCGGATCATCAAGAAAAATGTCGACATCAAAGGCAACATTGCTTTCGGGATTGAGTGTACTACCAGTTACTTTGAGTTCACTTGTTTTTCCATCATAGCGCACAGACGCTTTGGCTGAACCAATGGAATCATTATCCAGTCGTACACCTTCGGCAATAATATTATCTGATGTGACATAAAGTTTATTGGTAGGATCTTCGACTAACAGATCGCCTGATACAATCCCTTCAAGCCTGTTCTTTGGCATAAAGAAAGGAGCAAAATCGCCGA
>JBDTPD010000632.1:0-2744 GCA_039932855.1 Chitinophagaceae bacterium
CAGCATTAGCAGCAGTAATGGGACATGAAGTATCACACGCGGTATTCAATCATGGTAATGAAAGAATGAGCCAGGGATTGGGTGCAGAGGCAGTAAGCACAGGATTGCAGGTAGCATTGGCAAATAAACCAGCTGCTACACAAAGTTTATTCATGAGTGCTTTCGGCGCAGGTGCACAGTTAGGTGTGTTGTTACCATTCTCACGCAAACATGAATTGGAAGCTGATCATTATGGATTGATCTTCGCAGCGATGGCAGGATACAACCCACAGGAAGCAATTAATTTATGGCAAAGAATGGAGACAGCTTCTGCTGGTCAATCACCACCAGAGTTCCTTAGTACGCACCCAAGTGAGGGACATCGGATAGAGCAATTGCAGAAATATATGCCGGAAGCGTTGAAATATTACAAGCCGGTAGGTAAATAGACTTGATTTCATTCAAGAAAACCCGTTCAAACCCGTGTTGGACGGGTTTTTTATTGATATAAAGTGCTGTTTTTCCGGGTTTTTACTTATTTTTGCACTCCCGCAATGAGAACTGCATCAATTAGCCCCCAGGCTGGGAGCGGTTGATGGAAACCCTTAAATTCTTTCAAAGTATGTCACAAACAGTTTTTGAAAAGTTACAATTGGCAGACGAAAAGAATCTTTTAATTCAGGGTTTGCCCTCTTCAATCGAAAAGCAATTCAGCAAATTATCATTCGCCAAGAACATGACGCCGCTCTTAAAGAGCCGGAAAATCGATTTCGCTTTAGTTTTCGCCGTAAACGAAAACCAGCTTAACGGTATCCTTAATGATGTCATGCCTTCGCTCAAGGATGGTTCTAAATTCTGGGTCGCTTATCCGAAGACAACTTCGAAAATTGCTACTGACCTTAATCGTGATTGCAGCTGGAACAGATTGACCGGCGCCGGATACGAGAGTATCGAGCGGGTTGAACTGGATCATGTCTGGAGCGCTATGAGGTTTGTAGTAGGAGAAAACCTCCGTGCTGAAGACGTACCTGTTACACGTAAACGCCAGGCAACTGCTTTGGCGGAATAATGTTATTGTACAGATCATTTTATTGAAGGATTGCCGCAGAGATGCGGCAATCCTTTTTATATACATACCGTTATTAGAAATTTCTGCATTTGAATATCGAACCTGCCTGTCCGGTAGGCAGGCAAGGAATTTCGAATTATGAAGTGAATACAATTCTCATGTGATGGTGCATGTCATGCCGCAGCATGCTTAACTTTATCATTCGATACTTTTTTATTACTCCCCTTTAGGGGTTAGGGGTAAATTTATACAATGCCTCATTTGAATATAGAAATAAAAGCAAGAATAGATAACGCTGATGAGATCAGAAAGTATTTGAAAGAACACGGTGCTCAATTCAAAGGAACAGATGAACAAACAGATACTTATTTCAATGTAACTACCGGCCGTTTAAAATTGCGCGAAGGGAATATTGAGAATAACCTGATCTTTTATGAACGGGCCGATCAGGCTGGTCCGAAAAGTTCTTCTTTTCAATTGGTAAAAATTGAAGATGCAAAAGGATTGAAAGAGTCATTGACAAAATCAATTGGCGTAAAAGTAGTAGTGAAAAAAAGAAGAGATATCTATTACATAGAAAATGTCAAGTTTCATATTGATGAAGTACCAGGTCTCGGGGCCTTTGCAGAAATAGAAGCCGGCAACATCCTAGCTGATCTTTCGGCAGAAAAACTACAGCAGCAATGTGATTTTTACATGAAAGAGCTGGGAATAAAAACGGAAAATCTGGTGAAAATATCGTACAGCGATATGCTATTGGAACAGGAATAAGCTTTTATTTTGTTGTAAACTTTTAATATGACAACACTAAAAGAACCCGTAGTAGAATATGGTAAAAATAGATTTACCATGTCAGCGTACCTGAACTATAAAAATTCCTTGCTGGAACGACAGGAATATTGCCGCGCAGAAATATTATCGCTGAGCAGTGCAAGTCTGCGACACAACAAAATTTTTTCAAATCTTTTTGGGGAACTTGCCTTTCGATTAAAAGGGCAGAATCATACTCCATACGGAAGTGATATGTTATTGCATATTCCGGAAAATGATCTGTTCACTTATCCTGATATCAGCATTATCAACAACGACATGATGGTATCTTCGAATACCAAGGGTACTTCGAGACCTTCAGTAATCATTGAAATATTATCACCGGAAACGAAGAACTATGACCGGGGTGAGAAATTTGCTTTGTATCGCGATCTATCCAGCCTTAAAGAATATATTCTGATAGATGCTGAAAGCATACATGTAGAAGCATTCAGAATTAATTACAATGATAATTGGGAGCTTGAAGAGTATAAAGAACCAGGAAAGCAATTGGAAATAAAGACAGTGAAACTTTGCATTGCAGTAGCCGATATTTATAATGGAACAAAACTGGGATGATCTTATTTAAGGATCACAGTACCCAATCTTTTCGTTAGTTCCATTTCCATCAGCTTTAAGTGTTCATGTGTCTGGTGAAGCATAATGTATTGCTCTTTCGTGTGTTGCTTTTCCATATCTACCTGGTTTTCCAGCAACATGCGTTTGATCTTGCGTAGCTTGAGATAATTGATGGCAGAATCAACCTCTTCATTGGTTCTGTCCTCATCTATCTTGAGAAACTTCATCAATTTTTCTTCATTGTCAGGCGCTACCGATTTAATAAAGTCTTCGTATGATTGAGTAAATAAATTTTTCGTGTAGCCAC
>JBDTPD010000633.1:0-2743 GCA_039932855.1 Chitinophagaceae bacterium
TGGCTTTAATAGTACCGGTGATGATATTCACCGATGGGCGTTGCGTAGCAATGATCAGGTGAATTCCTACCGCACGTGCTAACTGTGCCAGGCGCGCAATCGGCATTTCTATTTCCTTACCAGCCGTCATGATCAGATCGGCAAATTCATCAATAACCAATACAATAAACGGAAGGTACTGGTGCCCCTTTTGTGGATTTAATTTCCGCTTGATAAACTTTTCATTGTATTCTTTGATATTCCGTGCGCCTGCTTCTTTCAACAGATCGTAGCGGTTATCCATTTCAATACAAAGCGCATTCAATGTATGCACCACTTTTTTTGTATCGGTAATGATCGCATCTTCTTCGCCCGGTAATTTGGCAAGAAAATGTTTTTCAATATGCCTGTACACGCTTAATTCTACTTTCTTCGGATCTATCAGTACCAGCTTTAATTGTGATGGATGTTTTTTATATAATAAAGAAACAAGGATCGCATTTAACCCAACTGATTTACCCTGACCAGTAGCACCCGCCATCAACAAGTGTGGCATTGAAGCAAGGTCAACAATGAAATTATCGTTATCGATTTTTTTACCAATAGCAATCGGCAAACTATATGTATTATGCTGGAATTTATCCGATGCCAGCAATGTCTTCATACTTACTACAGTCTTCTTTACATTTGGCACCTCGATACCAATTGTACCTTTACCCGGTATCGGAGCGATGATACGTATACCAAGCGCCGCAAGACTCAACGCGATATCATCTTCCAGGTTTTTTATCTTGGAAATACGTACACCAGCTGCAGGAACGATCTCATACAACGTAACGGTCGGTCCTACTGTAGCACTGATCTTCTGTATTTCGATCGCATAGTTTCTTAAGGTAGCAATGATCTGGTTCTTATTATTCTCCAGTTCATTTGCATCCTGGATGATCTTTTCACTACCATGCGTTTCCAGTAATCCTAATGTCGGATACTTATAATCACGCAGGTCCAGTGTCGGCTCATACGGTGGCAGGTTCTCGACATCAGCTACCGGATCAGCTTCGGCTTCTTCTTTTGGAATACTTATTTCTTCTTTCAGCGGCACAGACTTGATCTCCAATTCAAGATCAGCTTGTATCTGTTTTTTTGTTTTAGGAATAACAGGTTCAGGAATGGGAAGATCATTCACCTTGTCATTGATCGTATCCTCATGCGTATGAAACATATCATTTACGATCTCTTTTTCTACCACAGGCTGATCAAAATCTTTTGCTGGTTCCTCTTTCTCGATCACCTTCAGGTCCTGCCATTTTGGTTCTTCCTGCATTACAGGCACTACTTTTTTGCCTGACTTTAATGTATTCTCAGCGGCCTTTGTCAACTCAGGTGTTACTTCTGCGACAACAGGTATTACAGCCCCGTCTTCTTCAGTTGTTTCATCAATCGGTTCCTGTTTCTTTTGAGGTAAATTGAATGCCGGGTTGAATTGCCAGATGAAATAGCCGAATGCAACGACCAATAATACGGCAGCGGTTCCGACCTTTCCAAAGATGGATTCCAGTTTATCGCTGATCATATTTCCGACCATTCCACCAAATGGAAAACCACTCCGATAGAAAATAAAGGCCAGCGCTGCCGATAATACCAGCAGTCCTACTGTCACATATTTAAGATTGCGCCAGATAGAAAACACTTTGCGGCGGAAAAGCAGGTTGATACCAACCACAAAGAAGAAGGTACAGATCAGTAAGGAAGCAATCCCGAAACCATTTTCGATAAAGAAATAAGAGACAACGGCACCCAGACGACCGAGCAGGTTAGCCACAGGTTTGCCATCGCCTAAGAGCGCAGAGAATCCTTCGCGGGCAATAGCCTGGTCCTCTTTTCTTGTAAAAAAATAAGATGTAAATGCTATAAAAAGAAATATGGAAACAAGCAGTGATACGGCGCCTGTTATTTTCCAGGTGCGTTCGTCACGTGCCAGTTGCCGCAGATTGATCTTTTCTTCTTTTTCCGCCTTCCATCCTGTCACGTCCCCTTTTTTTGGCTTGCCCTTCGTTTCTTTTGAAGCCTTCTTTTTCGTCTTTTTGGCCATAGGCGCAAAGATAATATAGTTTAAAGTTTCAGCCCGACGTATAGTTACCTGTCAAAACTACCTCAAAGTGGTATGTACTAAATTATAAAAACAACGAGGCAAACGTTAAATTTGAACCCGACCGATAAAGTACGAAGTAAGAAATACGAAGTACGGGTGCTCGTTACTGGCAAACTCTTCAAATAATAGTACATCCGTACTTCGTATTTCTAACTTCGTACGTTGAACACCACCACCAAAAAGAACACTACATGAGGCTGATCAGGCTTTTAACGGCATTATCGTTCTCCTTATTATTTGCGGGCACCCTGTTTGCACAGGATACCAGTTCCAAAGCGTACATCGATATCAGTAAAATAGGATTGTCAAAAATTGTCAGTAAGAAAATATTCTTTACTGCTTATATCAATCCCCATGAACCGGTTACTACTATATATCCAACACTAAGTTTTAGAAAAGGCCCGGGATATACTGGTTTTATTCCTAATGACATCGTTACCAAAAAGCCTGTCGTTAAATTTTATATCCGCAATACCAGCGATAGCGTCTCATCCATCTGGTTTTTTCCCGGATTACATTTCTGGGATGTACAGTTATACCGCGCCAATGGAAACCAATTAGTCAAATTACCTGTTGTTTGCCCACACAATGAGGATAGCATCTCCTACCGGC
>JBDTPD010000634.1:0-2698 GCA_039932855.1 Chitinophagaceae bacterium
CCAATTCACTTTTTCCGCTTTGTCTGCCCCCGTCTTTTGCTACAACCTGCCATGCATATGTTTTTCCTGTTTCGAGATTGGAATAAGAAGATGGATAAGCAATAGAATTTTGTGCTGAAGAAGTAGTAACCACCGGAATATTTCTTTGCAAAGCCTCTTCCGGAGATTGTTTTTCGTATAATGGAGAAATAATAATGTCATAGCTAAGTGAATTAAATAAGTAGATTGGTGCCGGCGGCGTCCATGTTAATACGGGCCTTGGCTCCATGACAACCGTTTTATTCTCTGGCTGAATAAGTAATGGCGGTGATAATGGTTCCGCAGTGATCTTTATACATTCAGTGGCCAGCAATTCACCTTTGCCTTCCCCATTGAACAGACGATAACAAACAATATAATCACCTACTGGTAATGGCTGACTAAGCTGTCGCTCGGTAGAAAATCCAATTGTTGTAATAGCGTAGTTCAGCGGAGCCACATCATTATAGTTCACACGCTTGACACCTGGATTTAATATAACCAGGTTTGAACTCGCTTCCATCAGTATCTGTGAAGTGATCTTATCTGTAATGGTTACATCGAGTACTACTTTTTTAGTAACCCCGGAAAGATTATTGATCACTGTTGACCATACCTGTTGTTTCATGACTACACCACTTGTCTGCGTTTCCGGTACCAATACGATCTGGCTGCAAACCGGGATACTTAAAAGAAGTATGCATAGTAAACCCATAATGATCTTCATTACTTTTATTGCCATACTGAGAAATTTATAGGTTTAATAAATTGTATCTGCCCTATGACGACCGGGATAAACTCGCCGGCCCTGGATGGAAGAAATCCTTTGTCATAGATCAGGTTGATACTACCAATTTTCCCAAAGGAAATACCGGTGTTCAATGAATAGCCCATACGCATTGCCTCTCCCAACGTGTTCCACTTCAGGCTCCCTCCTATTTTTATTGACCTGGCGGCATAACTCAGTCCAGCTTCTACTGTATTGAGCATATCAAATTGTGTCTCCTGTCTTGAAAGATTGACAGAATAACTAAACTTATTCTTCCAGGCTGTCCAATAAATATTATAATAAGACTGAGAGCCGCTGACTATAGAATCGGTGTACTTATTAAAAAATTTATTTTGTGTCAATACAATCTGCATTGGCATTCTGCGAGCATTGAAATAATAACTTATCGTGGTATTGAATATGTAATAATAGTATTCGTAGAGTTTACTCTGATCCAGCAAATACACTTGGCTACCAGGATAATATCCTACAGACACAATCGGTAATTTTCTGATGCGCAATGTGGCACTGGCTGATGCAAAAATTGTTTTTGAATGAATATTACTGGAGATGCCATAGGTTTTAAAATCCGTATACTTTGCGCCGGTTGCGATATAAAGTTTTCGTTTGAAGAACGGCTGACTTAGTTTACCGGAAATATCATTTTGCGGATTAAAGTACTGGCTGGCGTTAAAAGACTGAAACTGCTGACCCCAATACCGGTAATTTATTTGAGCATCGGTACTTGTTTTGGGGAAATAGGCGTTTGCTGAATTATAGATACCAATTGTTTTGGTACTAAATTTTCCAAAGAGATCCTTTACTGTACCTGGATCTTTCTCAGCCGCATTGTTTCGAAGTGTAGTAGACTTGGCTATTTCTGTTTCTAAAGAAAAATTCCGAGAAAAATATATTTTCTTTTCAAATGATAAACCAGCAACTGTTTCCAATTGATCATTGACTGATCCGCGTTTTATCTTTTTACCAGTATATAAGGTTACCGCACTAAGATTTCTCCCATCTGTTTTACCTAGCTTAACCGCAAAGACAGTTGTTGCTGGCATGGATATTTTGTCATTTCTAAAATTGAATACCTGTCTGAAAGAAAAATCATAGATACCACCAGAAAGAATAATAAATTTTTCGTTACCATACTTTATGCTGGCACCATGAAGAAATATATTGTTAACAGTCAGCTCCGAATTGCTCAACAAAAATTTACCGAGACGAATATTCGTATTCATCAACATGTCGGCCAATTTATCTTTCTTTTCGGGGCCGGATATACTGTCTGTATCTGCAGATTTTTTCAGATCACTTAAATCACTTGTTTCCGATATGGATCTTCCGGCTGAATCTAGTTCTGCCGAGAGTTTTACTTTTCCTGAAGCAATGCTATCCTGTATGCCCGACAAAACCTGATGCAATGAATCTACCCTGGATTGAATATCACTATGTGTATTACCTTTTACCTGTTGTGTAAAAGAATCGGCAGAATCTTTCCCTGTCTTTTTTATTTTTTCAATAATTTCATTTTTATCAGGAATACCATTTACATCTGGGATACCGGCTTCATTTATAACATTGTCAGTTCCGGCGGGTGAAATGGTCGCTTTCTTCTTTAAGCGATCTTCTATTACATGTTGCGCATAAGCAGGCCCTTCTATCGTCGCTTTCTCGTTTTTATACATAGCAGACACCTGTTCATATCGGTTCATCAACATCGCCTGCTTTTGCTGAAAAGTTGATTTTATCTTTGCAGTCGTTTTTTCCAGCATCATTTGCTTGAATGATCGCTGATCAAACCCAAGATCAAGTTCATATTGATCATCCATTTGAAACGGACTCGCTTTATTGTACCTGAACATGAGTGAGAATGGATACGTCTCTTTATACACAACATTCAACTTC
>JBDTPD010000635.1:0-2675 GCA_039932855.1 Chitinophagaceae bacterium
TCAATGCCAAGCCGCACTTTGTCGCCACGGATTTCAATCACCATCAATGTGATCTTCCCATCGAGTCCAACGGTGCCAACGCTTTCATACAACACATTTATTTGTCCGTTGGAAGATTGAAAGATAAACGGATCTGCATACGAGAATTTATTGCTTTCAGGAGAAAGCCAGTCAACAGAGAGATCAGTTTTTTTATGCCTGATAATATCAGCCATATCGCCGTTAGCGAAACCAATACTCCATTGTTTCAGGTAGAGTTTATCCGAATATTTTTTCCAAAGACTCATAAGCGTTTAGTTGGTCAGTGCAGCAACTGCCTTTTTTTGTTCAGGATCAGGTTGCTTTTCTTCTAAAATGATCTCCTTGTATTCGCTGAGCATTTTAGGTAATGAGAAATTCGTTTTCACAAATTCATGCAGCCATACAGGATCGTAATCTCGTTGAATGATCTCATACCATGATTTGGCAATTGATTCCGGGTTACGTGCTTCACTCAATGTTCCTGTTCTTTCATTGATCATCTCTGCAGCGCCACCGATGTTTGTCAGCGAGCAGGGAATGCCTGATGACATAGCTTCGAGAGCAGCTAATGAGAATGTTTCGGTGTGTGAGGTCAGCGTGAATACATCTGATGCGCAGAGATATGGTCTTACATCCGATTTGTGATCGATGAAATGTACATACTCCGTCATACCCATCGCGGCTGTATGATCGTGTAATATTTTGGTATAAGCTTCATCTCCGGAACCAACAAGCATCAAACAGGCGTCGCAATTTAATTTCTCACGTAATACTTTGATGGCAGAGATAGCATCAGCATGTCCTTTTTCTGCAAACAAACGGGCGACCATCGTCACGATCTTTCTGTTGACAGGAATATTATTCTCTGGTCTTACTTTCTTCGCAGCAGCATCCAGTTCCGGTGATATCGCTGTCGGTAAAAAATAAGATGTATTGATACCGTTGTAAACGATCAGTGATTGTTTTGGTTTGAAATAATACTTTTTACCAAAATAATCCTGTTGCGCTTTACAGATAAATAGAACTTTATCACGATTTGAAACAAAACGCAGGTAAATCAGGTTCAGGAAAAAATCCCTGAAATTTTTCGGAATCGTGGAATGAATCGATAACATAAACTGCATCTTGCTTTTGAACATGAATGACAGTTTCATCAGGAAGAAAGAGAAAGTGCCTACTACGAATACTTTTTCGATCTTGTTTTCTTCCAATGTTTTTTTGATCCTGGAACTAACCGAGAAGTCATATTTTGACTTTCGCGTAATCACCATGCTATTTACTCCGGGAAGGAATTCATGGCGAAGAGGGTTGAAATCGCTAAGTAATATTACCACGGGATCATACCCGGCCTTGTAGTAATCATTAACGACGTTGATAAAGAACTTTTCCGCTCCACCGACCACGAGTCCATGGATAAGAAAAGCAATTTTATGCTTAGGCATACAGATTAATTGTGGTTGCAAAAAAAGCGATAAAGGCTGACTTATTATAACATTTTGGTGACTAAATCTTCAAAAATCAGGAAGTTAGCTGCTTTTCAGGGGGATAGGAGAAAAAGGGCTAATGGGTGTTAAGCCATTAAGCCCTGAACTATAGTAGATCTACTATAGCCCAGGGCGATAATGTATATTAATATTTATGAATCCTTATGGTGCGACGTCGTTGTAAGTAGCGTTCTCGTTACCCATACGGAAATTGTCTATGTAGAAAATCCGTTGAGTTGCAGATGAACTGCCACCGCCTGGTGCCCATGACCACTTGTTGATTCCAAGCTTCATATAGCTGCCACCATTGCTGTTTGTTCTCACGTTTACTTTGTTCACCATCTTCACGCCATCTCTCCACACTTCAAGTACACCTGTTGTGCCTGTTGTCCATTTAACGTGAATAACGATACTGATCCATCTGCCTGTAGTAGTAGCTCCGAGGTCAGTAGGGATGTTACCAGAGGTGAATGACTGCATTATGCGCATTCTGCCACCAGCTACCTGGATAGATAGGGGAGGCGTGGTGCCATCTACATCATGCCATTGGATGATGCTTTCAGCGCCATTATCAGCATCATATTTTTGAAGATAATAACGCAGACCATACCATCTTTCGGAAGTTTGAGGTGCGTCATTTCCACCTGATTCAATTTCTGCTCTTTTTGAACCTGATACGATTGCATCAGTGCTGCGTAAATCATATTTCAACACTTTGCCTGCAGCACCATCAGGTGAAGCAACCTGTGTGATAGAATAATCGCAGCAATATTGATGACCACTTAAGCTAAATCCTGTGAACGCATTGCTGCCATCGAAATTAGCATCCTGAAGCAGGTTCGCTCTTGTGCCACCACCGCCACCACCAGTTGTACCATTTACTGTTACACCTACAGAGCTGTTTGCAGTTGCTCCCTGGTTGTCTGTAACTTTTACATTGAACACATACGCGCCGGCTGTTAATCCGGTTATGTTTGTAGTATAACTTGTAGTTGAAGAGAATGAACCACCATTTCCTGAAACCTTGGTCCATTGGTAAGAAGCGATAGAACCATCAGGATCAGAAGCTGTACTTCTTAATGTAACAGAAGAAGCAGGAAGCGTAATTGTCTGAGCTGATCCTGCACTTACTACAGGTGTGAAAAAAGAATTTGCACTGGCTGATACCGC
>JBDTPD010000636.1:0-2669 GCA_039932855.1 Chitinophagaceae bacterium
ACCTCTAAAACAAATATTGAAGGTGTCTTTGCTTCAGGTGATGTACAGGATAAAATCTACCGCCAGGCAGTTACTGCTGCAGGAAGTGGTTGTATGGCAGCGCTGGATGCAGAGCGGTATTTGAGTGCGAAAGGACTTCATTGATTTTGAAATTTTGAATTGGGAAATTGGGAAATTTTCTTAATTCGGAGATCAAAACCTATAAGGTTTATCTTTCAGCAGTTAATGTGCTTTAAGAATAACCTTATAGGTTAGAAAATTTCCCAATTTCAAAATTTCAAAATGCCAGCAACTAATTATCTCATCATCTCTCTCAACAACGTTCGCTTTCGCGCTTACCACGGATTACATCCCGAAGAAAGACAAAAGGGAAATGATTTTGTAGTGAATATGCAGGTGTCTTATTTATCCTCACAAGCGATCATCAATTCCTTAAGCGATACGATCGATTATGCAGATCTTTTTTCCATCATCAATACAACGATGCAAAAGCCGGTTGATCTGCTCGAAACATTAGTTCATACAATTGCTGATGGTGTACATAACAATTTTCCGCAGGTAAAAGAAATAACTGTTTCGATAGAAAAGCTGAACCCACCGATTGATAAATTTTCTGGTAGTGCGACTGTCACTTATAAAGCTTCATATTAAAAGTCTGAACCAGGATTTGGGTGGATTTGAAGGATTAATGGAAATTAACCGCATTATATAAGAACCCTTTTATTCTTTGCGTGAAATGTATTTTATCCTATCAATCAATTAATCTACCCAAATCCTGGTTCAGACATCCTTCCTTATTTTTGCCTATTATTGCAATCAATCTGAAAGAGTGAAACAAATTTTTAATATATCCACAGGAACAGGGCAGGATGCTCCGCAAAAAGTGTTGTTGATCCATACAGGCGAGCGACATTTCAGTTTTGCTATTACCAATCATAACACCCATGAACTGATCCAGCTTACCTGGTATACGATCGAAGAAAATGGTGATCATGAATTGCAGGAGATCTATGCAAAACATTCAGAACTCTGTCATTCTTTTTATCGAACACTTATCTCATACGATCATCCGATGAGCTTATTGATTCCTTATGCTGCCTATAAACAAATCGGATCACGCGGTGCATTGGAAGCAATGTATGGAGTGAATGATAAACATACTATTATTGATGAAGCGGTACCAAGCTGGCAATTATATAATATATATGCAATCCCTTTCAAAGTACATGATTGGATCACAGGTCATTTTCCTTCTGCCAGTTACCAACATAATTATAGTATTGCCATTAAGCAGGTAAACAACACCGATTTTGAAGGAAGTGCATTAATTGATTTCAGGGTAAATGATTTTACAGTGATTGCCAGCAAAGCCAACAAACTTTTCCTGGCACAAACATTTTCTTATACCACACCAGCTGATGTTATTTATTACCTGCTGAAGATGTGTAAAGAATTTTCATTTACACAGGATAGTATGCGGTTGTGCATATCGGGCCTGGTAGAAAAAGAATCCAGCCTGTACCGCGAACTGATCCAATATTTCCTGCACGTTACATTTCGTGAAGGTAGCTGGCAATTGCCTGCTGATAGCGAACAGGAATATCCCACACACTTTTTTACGTCATTCAATGATCTTGCCTTATGCGAATCATAGGAGGGGAACATGGAGGAAGAAAATTCAACCCTCCTTCAAAGATGCCTTATACAAGACCCACTACGGATATTGCAAAAGAAGGCTTGTTCAATGTACTCCAGCATAACCTCGATATGGAAGAACTGGTGACGCTCGATCTTTTCGGTGGCACCGGTAACATTACCTACGAACTGGCATCCCGCGGGGCTAGAGAACTCACCATTGTGGAAAAAGATACCTCCATGTACGAGTACATTAAAAAAACAGCTGAACAACTCCGCATAGAGAACCTGAAATTGGTCAAAATGGATGTTTTTAAATTCATCGATCAATGTGGCAGCAAATTTGATTTCATTTTTGCAGGTCCGCCGTATGCATTGACCAATATCGATGATCTGCCACGGTTGATTTTTGAAAAACAATTATTGAAAGAAAAGGGATGGTTCGTATTAGAGCATACGCCAAGGAATGACTATAAAAAATTCCCCTTTTATAAATTAGAAAAGAATTACGGGACTACGATCTTTTCTGTATTTGTAAACAGTTAAAGTAAAAATTCAAAAGTCAAAATGCAAAAAAACACTCAATAAAGGACTCTTTTTTGACTTTTAAATTTTGATTTTTGAATTTATGGTATGAAAAAGAAAGAAGCACGTGATCTATATCGCAAAAAAAGAATGGCCCTCTCAGAAGCCGAACGAACAAAACTCGACGATCTTTTATTGATACAATTCCAATCCGCTGAACTTCCGTTTATCAAGTCATTGTTGTCGTATTGGCCCATCGAAGAAAATAATGAGCCTGACACACATTTATTCACAGAGTTTCTTCGCTTTCGTAATCCCGAGGTCAGGTTATGTTACCCTGTTTCTAATTTTGATAACAACATCATGCAGGCAGTAGCTACTGATATTGATACTGCATTTAATAAAAAGGAGTTGAATATCTATGAACCGGCGAGTGAAGACGTGGTTGAACCAGTCGAAATAGATCTCGTTTTTATACCGCTACTGGCTTTTGATACCAATGGCATCCG
>JBDTPD010000637.1:0-2639 GCA_039932855.1 Chitinophagaceae bacterium
AATACCATTTATGCGGAAATGATAAAGCGATCATGGTAAAAATAACGCCGGTAGCACTCAGCATAAAATGCCAGGCAATGGCCCAGCGCCGGCTGATCACTTTTCCTACTACCATTTTTTCCGGCTTATTTACTTCATCGATATTGATATCAAAATAATCATTGATGATATAACCCGCTGCCGCAATGAATACGGAAGCCGCTACCATAAATGCAAAACCAAACAGATCGTTTGCCGGGATATTTCCACGATAAAGTGGATAATAGATACATAATTGAAATAGTACTTGCGTGAGGGCAATAAAAAAAAGATTGGGCAGGCGTATCATCTTCAAAAAAGCTGCGATCAATCTCATGAATTAATTTTTGGAAAGATACTCCAATAAGTGAGAAATACGAAGTAAGAAGTACGGGATGTCTGATGAGTGAAAATGATTTTGTTGTCGGGTGGTTCGTACTGCGTATTTCTTACTTCGTACTTATTTGGAAGCAATACCTGGATTGTCATTCCAGTGATCATTTAATTTCAATACTTTTTCAATTACATCTCTTACACAGCCCATACCGCCACTGAATGAGGAAATATAACCGGCGGCTTCTTTTATTTCTGGCACGGCATCAGATGGACAGGTGGGTAAACCAACAACAGACATAGCTGGCAGATCGGGCATATCATCGCCCATATATAATATTTCTTCTTTCTTTAAATTATTAGCAGCGATAAAAGTGGTAATGAATTTTTTCTTATCTGTTACAGAAAGATGAACGTCGGTTATTCCTAATTTATTCAAGCGTCCGGCAGCTAATGCTGAATCTGCCCCGGATACTGCAAGGACCTTATAGCCTTTTTTCACGGCAAGTTGCAAAGCATAGCCATCTTTAATATTCATGGTTCTTGCCTGCAATCCATTTTCCAATAGCAACACAGTTCCATCGGTGAGTACTCCATCGATATCGAAGATGAAGGTGGTTATTTCTTTGAATTGTAAAAGTTTGGTTGTTGCCATTTTGAATAATAAATATTTTTTCGAAAAAACCTTATAGGTTGGAAAATTTCCCAATTTCCCTCCCGATAGCTATCGGGACAAAATTTCAAAATCATTTCTGACTGTCTCTCCATTCATATACCCATGCGCTCTGGGTCATTTCCAGGTGTCCCTCTGTACTTTGTTCACGCGTCCCTTCAAAGTCGGGAATCTGTAAGATCCATTCAAGCAGATCAGTAAAACGAATGCGATAGATCTTTCCTTCATTGAACTCATTGCCAAAACGTTCATATAGTTTTAATGCGATGTCTTCATGGTCGCTCCAGTTTATCGGGGGTTCAAATTGCTTCATCTTTTAAAATTATTCTCCTAAGAATTGAGTTTGATCGGGCAGCAACACTTTTATTTCACCACTACCTTCCAGCAATAACGACTGACAACCCAATCTTGAATTCAGTTTTGGATTAACGGCCCTGTCAATAAAATCTTCTTCCCTGTCACTCAGTTCGTCAATATGATCCATTCCATCTTCTATATATAAATGACAAGTGGTGCAGGCACAAACACCACCACAATTGTGATGCAGTTCAATATCATTCTTCAAAGCGATCTCTAACAGGGTCTGTCCGGACTCAACATTTTCAAACGTGACCGGCTGTAGCCCTTTCTGCTCAAAATTAAATTTAACCGTATACATCTAAGGGGTGTTTCTGGGCCGCAAAGGTAGGAGAAAAGTTTTTAGCTGATAGCTATTAGCTGTTAGCATCGTACTAAACCTGAAAACTAATAGCTAACAACTAATGGCTAATAGCTTTCTCAATACTTTCTGATAACATCTTATATATCTCCTTCAACTTTGGATAGCCTTCGAGCAAAGCCAGATGCTTTTGTATCGTTTCCTGATCATGACGCGCTGCAGGCCCCGTCATAGTGGTGGATGGGGAAGTTGTTTTTAAGCGTTGTGCTGTTTCTTCGATCAATGGAATCAGTTGTTGAAAATCGATTCCTTCTTTTTTACAATAATCCTCTGCAAGTGCATAGAGATAGTTGGTAAAATTATTTACTACTACTGCCGCTACATGTAATTTGATGCGGTCATCGGTACTGGCTTTTGTTACCTGCTCCGGTGAAATAGACAATGCCAGCGATTGCAATACTTTATTTGTTGTGTCATCACTGCCTTCAAAGAAAATAGGAATAGCCGGAACTGTTGTCGTTTCTTTCCGCAGACTTTGCAATGGATAAAAAACACCGTAGTGATCAGTTACTTTTTTTAATACATCTTTATTGACCGAACCAGCTGTATGCGCCACTACTTTGCCCGGCAATTTTAATTCGGCTATCACCTGTGCAATCGAATGATCGGTAACAGCAACAATATATACATCTGCATGTTTATTGACCAGGCTCATGTAATTGGCTGACTTGGTGTTCCACTCATATGCCAATGCGCTTGCTGCTGAAGCGTTGCGACTAACAACCTGCAGAATATGATGACCCGCTGCTTTGAACTTTCTTCCCAGCACGGAAGCCACATTTCCCGAACCAATTATTACTATATTCATGCCCCAGTTGATTTCTTATTATTAAAAAGTCTGATCCCCCTAAAGGGGAGTTAGACTACTCACTAAAGTATAAAGGTACATCCTATTTT
>JBDTPD010000638.1:0-2614 GCA_039932855.1 Chitinophagaceae bacterium
TTTTAGTACATCGTATGTTTGATAAGCGATACTATCCAATGCTGCGCGCGCAATATGCGAACGGTTGCTGCCACGCGTGAGTCCAAACAAACTACCTTTTGCATATTGATTCCAGTGTGGTGCTCCCAATCCTGCAAAGGCAGGTACGATATACACACCTTCACTACTGCTTACCTGTTGAGCTAATTGCTCTACTTCCGATGAGTTCCGGATGATCTTTAATTCATCTCTCAGCCATTGTACCACTGCACCTGCAATGAAGACACTTCCTTCCAATGCATATTCTGTTTTATCATTGATCTTCCAGGCAATGGTGGTCAGCAAATTATTTTTAGAACTGATCGCTTTTTCGCCTGTGTTCATCAACATAAAACAACCCGTACCATAGGTATTCTTTACCATACCGGGTTGCGTGCACTGCTGACCAAAAAGCGCTGCCTGCTGATCTCCTGCAATACCAGCAATAGGTATGCGCGAATCAGGAACAAAACTTCCGGTCACTCCATAAATATGACTCGATGGTTTTACCTCCGGTAAAAGTGCAGCGGGTATAGTAAATAATTTCAGTAACTCTTCATCCCATTTGCCTGTATGAATATTCAACAGCATTGTTCTCGATGCATTCGATACGTCAGTCACATGCAACTCGCCTCCTGATAATTTCCACGCCAGCCATGTATCGATTGTACCAAAGGCCAGTTCTCCATTTTCTGCTTTTTGTCTTGCGCCGCTTACATTATCCAGTATCCATTTAAGTTTTGTTGCGGAAAAATAAGCATCGATGATAAGTCCTGTTTTTTCCTGAATCAACGAAGCATGACCGGCCGCTTTCAATTCATCACAATAGGAAGCAGTACGACGATCCTGCCATACGATCGCATTATAAACAGGTTTGCCGGTCTTGCGGTCCCATACTACGGTTGTTTCCCTTTGATTGGTAATACCAATACCCAATACCTGCCGCATAGTGATATTAGCCTTGGCTACTGCTTCTGCAAATGTGCCATACTGTGTGCTCCAGATCTCTTCCGCATCGTGCTCCACCCATCCGGGTTTTGGAAAAATCTGGCGGAATTCTTTTTGTGCCACACTCACAATGTTGCCTTGATGATCGAAGATCATACTTCGGCTACTGGTAGTTCCTTGATCTAAGGCAAGAATATATTGGGAAGCCATGCAAGCAATTTTGGTTTAAGGTAAGTAAAACTTTTGAGGAGCATAACGAATCGCTATACGATAAGATTATTCTTTTATATCTTGTCGCCGGATATCAACACCACCCCACAATGAAACGAACCCTTATTCTATTCCCTGTTATTTTATTATTAATAAGTACTGCTGCTACCGCACAAACTTCCAAGCCATGGCCTAAGACATTGTTATGGAGAATATCCGGCAATGGATTGAAAGGCAACTCATATTTGTTTGGCACCATGCACCTGGAGGATAAACGCATTTTCAATTTCACTGATTCATTGTATCAATATCTTGAACAAGCCGATGGGTATGCAATGGAAGTGGATCTCCAGGAATTCGCTGATTCTGTTTTTCAAAAAGTACTTGATCAGCGGGAAGATGAAATAATCGATGAAAAACGCCTGGCTAAAAAAAGCGATAAGACGAAGATCATTGATTCATTGATGGACAATGTACTGACGAAAAACGATAAGGCAAGTAAAAAGCAACTGGAGCTGATCAGAAAATATAAAACGCATAGCCTTACCAAACATCATGAAATGCCTACCATCATGGATGCTTACCTCTATGGTATTGCCAGGCGTGAAGGAAAATGGGTAGGTGGTATCGAAGATATACAAGATCAGCTGTTTCTTTTTGATGAATTAGGTAGAAATATGACACACAAAGAATTTTCAGCGTCAGATGATGAGACATCAGCAACGTTAGAAAAAATGATCAGTATCTACCAGGCAAATGATCTCGAACAGGTAGAAAAATTTTCGTTGCATGATACTCCCACTGAATGGGAAGACAAACTGCTTACCAAAAGAAATATCAAGATGGCAGCACGAATGGATAGCCTTTCTGCTATCCGTAAAATGTTTTTTGCCGTAGGCGCTGCACATTTACCTGGTCAGGGTGGTGTTATTAACCTGCTTCGCAAAAAAGGATTCAGTGTTGATCCTGTTTTCTCTACTACTACCATCGACCCGGTAAAATACTCGGCACATCTCAATAGCATACCATGGATAAAAGCAGAAGATGAAGCAAAGACATACCAGGTAGAAATGCCGGGTAAGCCTTCTGACCTGAACATGTTTAACAATTTTATTAAAATGAAATTGTACGTGGATATTTCAACGATGACTTATTTCCTGTCGGGTAGTGTAATAGCTGCCGCCAGTGTAGATATGACGAAGATCACTGATGCGTTATCAAAAAATACTGATGCAACAATTTTTAATAAAAGAATAATAGATAAGGATGATGTGAAAGGTATTGAGTGTGTCATGACTACTGGCGGTTATTTTTATAAAGTGCAATATTTATATCGTGATAACAGATTGTTTATAATGATGGCAGGTGGTGAAACAATTGAAAAAACAGAAACACCGGACGTAAATAAGTTTTTCAATTCCATGGTGATCAATAAAGC
>JBDTPD010000639.1:0-2556 GCA_039932855.1 Chitinophagaceae bacterium
ATGGTAAAGGATGAGCAGGACCGTAACCGCGTTATGTATTGTACGGAAGCACCTGAAGTATTGTTCCAGGATTATGGTACCGGCCAACTTGTTAATGGTCGTGTACATATCACTCTCGATCCATTGCTGGCACGTAACATTTATGTAAGCGATAGTAAACCGATAAAAGTATTTATCCAATTGGAAGGCGATTGTAAAGGAGTGTATGTTGCGAATAAAACTTCAACTGGGTTTGATGTCATTGAGTTGCAGAACGGAACCAGTAATACATCGTTCAGTTACCAGATTGTTGCTAATCGTGCTGATGTCAAAGATGCAAACGGACAGGTAACATCGCAATATGCTCAAAATCGTTTTCCTATTGGGCCTGAGAGACTGAAAGGAGAAATTAAAAAAGCTGTCGTTACACCATCTGCACCAATGACAGCTCCATTAAAAATAAAAGAATAGAACAATCATGCCATTACACACAAATATAAAGCACATTGTTTGCCTGGTATGCGTATGCCTGTTTTCTTTCTTTTCAAAAGCGCAATTGATCAATAGTGGTGCTGCCGTTGTTGTAACAGCAGGAACGCAGTTGGTGATACATAATCTTTCGCTGCAAAACAATGGTGTATTCAACCAGGCGGCCGGTACCATTAATTTTACAGGAAATAATAATGCAACGATCAGCGGTAGTAACGCACCGGTTTTTTTTACGATCAACCTTGATAAACCCGGAGCAGGACTTCAATTACAAACAGATATCACCGTTAACAACCAGGTACAGTTTATCGACGGATTAATCGACCTGAATACTCATCACCTCATACTTGATCCTGCAGCCTTATTGATTGGTGAAACGGAATCATCTCACGCATCGGGCGCTGCCGGAGGGTATGTACAGATTACCAAAACGCTCAATGCTCCGGTTGCGGATGATCCTGGTAATATTGGCGCTATTATTACTTCTTCACAAAATCTTGGTTCCGTCATTATCCGGAGGGGTCATCAGTCGCAGACCAATGGCCTGGGAGCAGGCAATTCTATTTTGCGTTATTATGATATTATTCCTGCCAATAATAATTCATTGAATGCAACATTGCATTTTAATTACCTGGATGCTGAGTTAAATGGCTTGAATGAAAATGGTTTGATGGTTTGGAAAAGTAATGACAACATTAACTGGACCAACCTGGGAAGAACATCCAGCAATACGATAAGCAATTACGTGGAGCAAACCGGCATAAATGATTTTTCACGGTTTACACTTTCTACCACAGGCAATGCGCTACCATTGATATGGAGTTCATTCAACACCCAATGTCTTGCTGATAAAATTCGTATCAGCTGGAATACAGCGCAGGAACAAAATACTTCGTTATTTATCATCCTGCGTAGTACAAATGCGAGAAACTGGACGGCTATCGGATCAATACCCGCAACAGGAAATAATAACTCTTCTGCCACGTATTCTTTTACAGATCAGCAGCCGTTAACAGGCACCAGTTACTACCAGGTGCAGGAAAAAGATATTGATGGCAGACTTATTATCTCCCCGGTACTTTTCACGAATTGTGGAATGGGAGAAAGTGTAAAAATTTATCCTAACCCGGTAGACCAAAATTGCCAGGTAAGTATACAATCGGCGACCGGCACTATAATCGTAATGCGGTTATATGATAGCAAAGGTATGTTAGTGCAACAGCGCAAGAAAATTTTACAGAATGGAAATAATCAATTTGAATGGCCTATGGATCGTTTTGCTAAAGGTATTTACTCATTGGTCATTTCCTGGGAAGATGGAAAAACAAAAACAGTGAAAGTAGAGAAACAATAGTTCAGTTGACAGTTCATCAAACACTAAGGGGTTCTCAAAGAAGATGGACTAAGGTCAGATCAGAAATACTTCTAAGGGAGAAAAAGTTTTTAAAATAAAAAAAATGAAGCATCAGGCAGTATCAATCCGTCCATTTATCGGGGCAGAAGATTTTGAAACATCACGTAGTTTTTATCTTGACCTAGGTTTTGAGGAAAGCGTCCTGCATAATATGTCTTATTTCAAAACGGGGAGCATGGGATTTTATTTACAGAATGCGTATGTCAAAGATTGGATAGATAATACAATGATCTTCCTGGAAGTGGATGATGTCGATCGGTATTGGAATGAACTAACGGCATTGGACCTGCCAGCGAAATATAAAGGCAAAGTAAAACTTTCGCCGATCCGTATAGAGCATTGGGGAAAAGAATGCTTTCTGCATGATCCTTCCGGCATTCTTTGGCACTTCGGAGAATTTTCTAAATAATCAGTACTATTGTATCATGGTAGCATTGAAGGACGAAAGCTGTTTCTGATAAATAATGAATCTATAACTATCGTGAATGATATGGTTAGACCCCTGTCTAACCATCAGCCCCAACGGGGCTGTCCACCTTCCATTATTAATTAGTATCAAATCAAAATAATGAATGACTATAAAAAACTAAGTTCCAGCAAACCACATCTCTTTGCATAATGATAATCTTTAGCACTGCTGTATAAATAATCTTCAGGCCTCTCAACAATACCTG
>JBDTPD010000640.1:0-2549 GCA_039932855.1 Chitinophagaceae bacterium
GATGGTGCATTATATGATGCCTTCGGCAAAAAAATAAAGAACCTGAAGAAAAGTGATATCAAAGATGTCAGTGGTGATGATGACGCCAGCCTGGCAGATGATGATCGTTCCAAATGGTATAGTTTTTTTTACAAAGTATATCCTTACACTGTTGAATATGAAGTAGAGTTGAAATTTAAAGGAACCATGTTTACCCCTACCTGGATTCCGCAGGAGCGCTCTGTGATGAGTGTTCAACAGAGCAGCATGGTCATTACCACACCTGCCGACAATCCATTGCACTATAAGATGTTTAATTATACAGGGCAGCCTGTTATTACTGAAGAGAAAGGCAATAAAGTGTATAGCTGGGAAGTGAAAAATATGAATGCTGTTGAATCGGAGTATGCATCACCGGCCTGGCACGAGATCACGACCAGTGTTTTCTTAGCTACTGAAAAATTTTCTTTGGGAGATTATGATGGAAGCAACGCTACCTGGAAAGATTTCGGTCGTTTTGTATACGACCTGAAAAAAGGTAGGGACGTTTTACCAGATGATGTGAAACGGAAAGTACATGAATTAGCAGATGGGTTGCCAACTGTAAAGGAAAAAATAGCCAGCCTGTATCAGTATATGCAACAGAATACACGTTATGTAAGTATTCAGTTAGGTATTGGTGGATGGCAGCCGTTTGATGCAACGTTTGTTGCCACCAAACGCTATGGCGATTGCAAAGCGCTGAGTAATTACATGTATTCACTATTGAAGGAAGCAGGTATACCTTCAGTTTATACTGTCATCAGGTATACAGATGATAATAATTATCTACTGACGGATCTTCCTTGTTCGCAATTCAATCACGTTATCTTATTTGTACCAAATGGAAAAGATACTACCTGGCTCGAATGTACCAGTCAGACAGTTGCGCCGGGTTATCTTGGAGGTAACACCAGCGACAGGTATGCAGTAGCAGTCGATGAAAATGGCGGTTCGCTGGTACGTACACCAAAATACGGTGCCGCAGAAAATCTGCAGTTAAGAGCGATCAATGCAACGATCGATCCGGATGGTAATCTCTCTGCTATCATCAATACTAAATATAAAGCGGTGCAGCAGGATCGTCTTCATTCTATCACCAATGGTATGTCGAAGGATAAACTGATGGAGTTTTTGAAAGAAGATATTGAGCTGGCTACCTATGATATCAAGAGCTTTAATTATAAAGAAGAAAGAAATTCAATTCCAGCGATTGATGAAACATTGAATCTTGTAGCAGATAATTATGCAACAGTAAGCGGTAAACGTTTTTTTATTACTCCTAATATCATTTCCCGTACACATCGCAAGTTAAAGGCGGATGAAAGCAGGAAATATGAACTGGTACTTGATTTCGAATACCGCGATATTGATTCTACTGAAATAAATATTCCTGCAGGTTATACTGTTGAGTCGTTACCGGCTGATATAAAACTGGATAATAAATTCGGTAAGTACAGAGCGTCTGTAAAACTGGATGGTAGTAGACTCGTGTATTACCGGTTGATGGAAGAATCAAGTGGTCGCTTTCCTGCTACTGATTATACTGAACTTGCTAAATTTTATGAAACGGTGTACAAAGCGGATAGGAACAAAGTAGTTCTTGTCAGAAGCGAAACGCCTCAAAAAGCATTCTAGAATAAAGAACTACCCCGGCCCCTAAAGGGAGCAAGGAAGAATAATTAAATGAGTTGATCAGTCTTAAAGTTGGGTTTCACGCGGCGGAGCGGCGGGTATCTGATATCGGAGAATCGCTGCGTCGCTGCGTTCGCCGCGAGAAATTCTATTTCAAATTGACACCGGAGAAGTTGTTTGAATACCGAAGTAAATAAATCTCATCATGCAACGTTCTCCTTACTCCCCTTTAGGGGTCGGGGGTATTTCCTAAAACCCTATATCAAACCCAATCGTCGCAATTCCTTCTACATATCCAAAGCTCTGTCTCGCGCGGTTTCCTTTGTTGTCGATAGTATTCGCCAATGCATTCAGGTATTTTACATAACCTGTCTTGGCAGTTGTCTCGATATATATTTTCTTAAATGGATAAAAACGTAATCCGCCTTCTACACTGGCGTTGTAACCGGCCACATGGAAGTCGTTATTCAAACGTTGCCCTCTCCAGGTAAAATCAGTACGTGGTATATTAATGCCGGCGCCAATCTTGGCAACTGCATCCAACAATTTACGATCATGCGCTTTATTAGGAACCCAATGATAAATACGAACATAATTAATATGCAACCAGTTTGCACCATCGGTATGTTCAAAATGTAAAAAGCGATTTGGATTTAATACACTATCACCATTTACCGGAATACCATCGATCGTACCAGTCACATGTACCGTCTGACCATCAGAAACAATATACTTCGCGTGATCGAAGTTCAACTCCACGGCTTTGGTATGCTCATGATTCAAATAAAAGCCAATGCGGTAATTATATTGGGGAATAGAGATCTCGAGTGGTTTTTTTAAAATATCATCGTAGTTGTTACGATCATGCGCGCGCGCATGGTGAAGAGTAAAGCGAT
>JBDTPD010000641.1:0-2540 GCA_039932855.1 Chitinophagaceae bacterium
AAATCACAAACGGCAGAGATGTTTGGAAAAGAACCGGAGATAATTGTATCTGCACCTTTCTCCAATGCCATATGCAATAGCCGTGTACCATTAGTAGTAGTTAGTACCAGTGTTTTATTTTCAATGAATTCTCTTGTGTATTCGAGAGGAGAATTGCCATGTATGAGACCATCGGCAATTTTTCCATCACGCTCGCCGGCAGCAATACCATCAATATTTTTACTGATCTCGATTGCTTTAGGAACCGAGTCAACAGGTATTACGGATTTGGCTCCATTGTATAATGCAGACGCGATAGTAGAAGTGGCGCGGAACACATCGATGATGACAACCACGCTGTTGCTCAGATCATATAAATGCAACAGGGCAGGGGATAGCGATGTATGTAATTCGGGCTTATTAGTCATTCAATAAACAGTAAAAGTAAAACAATGAGATGAGATGGCAGGCGCGGAAGTGAGGTTATTTGATGAGCAGCTTTTTCCATTTGTCGCCTTCGGCGAATTCTTTGATCATTTTGTTGCGTTGCTCAAGTAGCTTCTTCATATAGCGGGTGAGATATACTGTATTGAAAAATTTTCCCAGCGAACCATAGGGCGTTTCAAACTGCAGCAGGTCTATCATGATCGTTCCATTTTCACAGGGTTTGAAATGATGTTCATGTTTCATCATTTTAAAATCTCCTTCTGCCTGCTCGTCAACAAACATCTGCGGCTTTTTCATGTCGGTGATCCTTGCGCGCAACATTCTTGTTTTGAAAAGATGCTTTGCCTTCCAGGTGATAGTATCTTCTTTTTCGACCAATCCAAATCGTATTCCTGCCACAGCTTCTTCGTGGTGACGGGCCATGGATTGTTTGTGCATGTCTACATTCCGGCTCAGGTCAAACACCCGATCTGCCGGCGCCTGGATAAAGGTTGTAAGATGTATAGTTGGCATAGAAGATTGTAACGTAAAAAGCGGGATTTAATTATAAGAAAGGGGGATAAACAATTCAGAATTATGAATTAAGAGTTATGAATATGGCGTAAAAATCAGGCTGATCAAATTGCTACAGCACATTTATAACTCATAATTCTGAATTCTGAATTGCTCCTGCCTAGTTAAACGGGATCTTAGCAACTTTCGCCTGCAGAAGTTTGTCTCTTACCTTGATATATACATTGGTATCAAGGGTAGCATAGGCCGTGCGTACATAACCCATGGCAATAGCTTTGCCCAACGTAGGCGACTGGGTACCGGAGGTAACATGGCCGATAAGGGCACCTGAATAATCCTTTATCTCATAACCCTGGCGGGGTATGCCTTTGTCGATCATTTCCAGTCCCACGAGTTTCTTTTCGATCCCTTTTTCTTTCTGATCTGCTAATATCGATTTGGCAGTAAAGTCTTTGGTGAATTTAGTGATCCATCCCAGCCCTGCTTCCAGCGGCGAGGTATTATCGTCAATATCATTTCCGTAAAGGCAAAATCCCATTTCGAGGCGAAGGGTATCGCGGGCTGCCAGTCCGATTGGTTTTATTCCCTGCGCGGAGCCGGCTTCGAAGATGGCTGTCCATATTTTATTGGCATCATCTTCTTTGTCCTCAAAATATATTTCTATTCCGCCTGCGCCGGTATAGCCGGTAGCACTGATGAGCACATTATCTACGCCTGCAAATTTGCCCTTGGCAAATGTGTAATATTTCAGGTTGAGAATATCTATATCAGTAAGGGTTTGCAGGATCTTCGTGGCATTAGGTCCCTGTATGGCCAGCAAACAGGTCTTTTCAGAAATGTTGTGCATTTCTACTTTCTCTGTATTATGCTTGCTGATCCAGTTCCAGTCTTTTTCAATATTGGATGCATTTACTACCAGCATGTATGATTTGTTTTCTTCAAGGCAATATACCAGCAGGTCATCTACAATGCCACCGTTTTGATTGGGAAGGCAACTATACTGAGCCTGGCCAGCTTTTATTTTGGATGCATCGTTGCTGGTAACGCGTTGAATAAGGTCAAGTGCTTTATCTCCTTTGAGGATGAACTCACCCATATGACTTACATCGAATACACCGGCATTTTTTCTAACCGTTGCGTGTTCGTCATTGATGCCACTATAACTAATGGGCATGTTGTAACCGGCAAAGGCCATCATTTTTGCACCGAGGGCAATATGCTTATCTGTAAAAGGAGTATTCTTCATGGCGCAAAAGTAAGCGTAAAATGATTATTAGAAAATGGGAAATGAACGTGTGTAAATAAGGTTAAATGCGTTGTTTATAGAATTAATTGAACAGGGATGAGACGGATCAAAAGGATCCGATAGCTATCGGATTCACGGATTAATATTTATACAATAATCAGTGTGCCCCTTAGCCCATGGTTTCAACCATGGGTTGATGAAAATAAACCACTGAATTGCCTTTATTGAATCACCGCTGAGGAAGAAACAAGGGCGCTTCTCCTTGCTTTTAGCGCTCCTCAGCAAGCGTTTCAACAGGTGCAACATACAATGGCGGGGAGCCGATTTTGAGATATTATCCGTGGAGATGACAATT
>JBDTPD010000642.1:0-2536 GCA_039932855.1 Chitinophagaceae bacterium
CTTGAAGATCCTGAACTACATATTAGCTTTCTACCTTGTTCTCCTCGCAGTTATTCCATGCTGTGCATTTGATGGTTGTCCTGATGAAAAACCATTGTCGCATCAAACAAATGAACATAACGATGAGAAAGATAAATGCGGGAATTGCTCGCCTTTCTTTAATTGTATTAATTGTTCCTCTGCAGCCGCCGATATTCAGACAAGTCATATTGAAATAACTCTACCACAGGTACCTCGCGTCTACGGTAAGTTTATGCCTTCTTACATTTCCGACGTTCACTACGATTTCTGGCAACCGCCCCGCCTGGATTAATGATCAGTTTTATTTATTCATTAATCTAAAAAATTACTCATGCAAAAAACAGGGTTATTAATGGCAGCATTATTATATACTGTCATATCCTATTGCCAATATAATATCAAAATAAAAGTCGTTCATGGTGATAACAGATCGCCATTGGAAGCAGCAACCGTTTCGATTCCTTCTCTTAAGAAAAATAGTCTGACTGATAGCAATGGTGTTGCTGAGTTTAGTAATATTAATAAAGGCAAGCTTAAGCTGACAGTTTCCTATGCTGGTTTTGAGGGAAAAGAATTATCTGTCACTGTTCCTTTCACTGATTCAATGCTACTGGTAGAAATGGAAGCTGGTGAAGATGAAGAAGAAGTGATCGTTCAATCTACCCGTACCAGTCGTTCTATCCGGAATATTCCAACACGTGTAGAGGTCATCGAAATGGAAGAGATCGATGAGAAAAGTAATATGCGTCCGGGAAATGTATCTATGCTACTACATGAAAGCACAGGCATCCAGGTGCAACAAACTTCTGCTACCAGTGGTAATGCCAGTATCCGTATCCAGGGATTGGACGGTCGCTATACTCAATTATTAAAAGATGGGTTTGCCAACTTTGGTAATTTCTCCAGTGGATTGAGTGTATTGGAAATTCCACCGCTTGATCTGAAACAGGTAGAGATCATCAAAGGACCTGCATCTACCTTGTATGGTGGTGGCGCTATCGCAGGGGTAGTAAATTTTATATCAAAAACGCCTGGAGTAAAGAAGGGGAATAATTTCTTATTGAATCAGTCGAACATTGGGCAGACTAATTTCGGATATTTTTCTTCCGCAAGAAATAAGAAAGTTGGATATACGCTATTGGCCATGGTCAATAATCAAAAGCTGTACGATGTAGATAAAGATGATTTTACAGAATTACCAAAATCATTTGAGTTTACTATTCATCCAAAACTATTTCTTTATAAAGGGGATCGTACTACGATCATCATAGGAAATAGTTTTACTAAAAGCGATCGCAAAGGTGGCGATGTGTTGGTGATCAAAGGAAAACCCGATACTGATCATCAATATTTCGAAGAAAATAATACGCTGCGCAATATCACTACGCTGGAGTGGCAGGAAAAGATCAATGAACAAAAGAGTTTTACTGTCAAACAAAGCTTTTCCATTTTCGACAGGCATATCAATATTCCTGCCTATCATTTCGATGGCATTGCGTATAATAGTTTTACAGATGTCTCTTATCTTGTTAATCGCGGATCACATGCCATCGTAGCTGGTGGAAATGTCTTGTATGATTATTTTAATGAAAAGAAAAGTAGTGCGGACAACAGGGATAGCCGCAATCTCGCTACCGGCGTTTATGTGCAGGATAGTTGGGATATAGCAGAGAAAATAAAATTAGAAAGCGGGTTGCGTTTGGATTATACACGATACAGCAACATATTATTTTCCAAAAATGAAGTTTTTGTATTGCCGAGGGTATCATTATTGGTTAAATACAATGACAAATTATCTTCCCGTATTGGCGCTGGTATGGGGTACAAGAATCCAACCTTATTCACAGAACGTACCGAGACCATACAATACCAGGATGTGCAGTTGCCAAACAATGTGCGCTCTGAGAAAAGTTATGGAGGTACGGGCGATGTGAATTATAAAACGCGGTTAGGGAGTCATTTTGATCTTTCTTTTAATCAACTATTCTTTTATACCTGGATCGATCGTCCGTTGGTAGTACAGGACAATGGAAGCGGATCATTATTTTTCCTAAACGCTGGTAAGCCTGTGCAGAGCAAAGGTTTTGAAACCAACCTGAAGTTTATTTACAAACGGAATTTTAAATTATTTCTTGGCTACACATTCACTGATTCAAAAGCGAAATATGTAACCGGCAATCAATTCCTGCCAATGGTTCCCAAACATAAATTTAATTCCGCGCTGATCTATGAAAAGCATGACTTCATCAAGATCGGGTTAGAGGGCTACTATACCAGTCCGCAATATTTATATAATGGTTTCCGCACCGATGATTTCTGGGAATTCGGATTCATGACTGAAAAGATCTTTCCTAAGTTCAGCCTGTTTATTAACCTCGAAAATTTTACCGACACCCGCCAAAGCAAATTCAAACGTGTTGTCAATGGTCCAACAAACAACCCAACCTTTGATGATATCTGGACACATACGGAGGGATTTGTGGTTAATGGAGGCGTTAAGATCAGAATGTAAAAT